>JAGFXQ010000188.1 GCA_017861355.1 Bacillota bacterium | reverse complement strand
AATTATAATCGGCAGACACATTCGCTTGCTTTAAAAGAGACAGTGGAGAAAACGCTATAAATTAAATGTTGCTACATTACTGCGATTAGAAGAAATATGGAAATAAATAAATTTTGCTCCAACTATTCCTTGTAATAGCAGTGTATAGGGGTGTTGATATCGACACCCTATCTTATGCTTGCTACATTCTTGATAAAAGGATGGATTTCTGTTATACCATATATTATAATGATCGAAGTGACAGTACAGAATTCCTTGACTTTGGAAAGGATGCAAAAGATGGAGATAAGACATACCTCGCTTGAGGAGTTAAATCAGGTGATGAACATCTATGATCATGCCAGACAATACATGAGACAGAATGGTAATCAGAATCAATGGATCAACGGATACCCTGATATAGAGCTGATTACAAAGGATATTGAAGAGATGAGAAGTTACGTCTGTGTTGATGACGGACAGATCGAAGGAGTATTTTGCTTTACGATAGGAATTGACCCGACTTATATAAAAATATATGAAGGAGCATGGCTGGATGATCAACCCTATGGAGTAGTGCACCGGATTGCATCAGCTAGTCATAAAAAGGGGGTGGCATCCTTCTGTCTGGAATGGTGCTTGGAACAATGTAATAACATCCGCATTGATACCCATGAGGATAATTATGTGATGCATAACCTATTATTGAAGAATGGATACCAAAGGTGCGGTATCATTTATCTGGAAAGCGGAGCACCAAGGGTAGCTTATCAGAAGAATGCAGCATTGTAAGCGAAGTTAGCAAACTGAGATTTATGGATATAAGTTTACCGATTAGATTGTAAGAAAGGCACGGTTACAGAATGATCAACACAATTATACTGGATATTGGTAATGTACTTGCACATTTTCGTTGGAAAGAATACTTAGAGGATTGTGGTTATAATCAAGAGAAAAGAGATCGTATCGCAAAAGCAACGGTATTAGGTGGTTTTTGGAATGAATGGGACCGCGGACTTCGGGATGAAGAGGAATTGATCGCGGAGAGTGTTGCAAAGGATCCGGACATGAAACAGGAGATCCTGGCCTTTTATGATTCCTTTGACAAGATCGTCAGAGAATATGAATATTCCGCTGACTTTGTAAAACAACTGAAGGAGAACGGTTATAAGGTATATCTTCTATCGAACTACAGTAAGAAACATTTTGAGCTGAGCAAGCCTCATTTTAAATTTGTGAACTATGTAGATGGAGGAGTGATCTCTTATCAGGTGAAAGCGATTAAACCGGAGCCGGAGATTTATCAGACATTGATCGATCAATTTCAGATTATTCCCGAGGAAGCAGTATTTTTAGATGATCTGCCGGCGAATCTCGAAGGTGCAAAACCCTTTGGTTTTCGTACCATCCAGGTGACAGATCATGAACAAGCCTTGAAGGAGTTAAGAGGGCTTGGGGTCAAAATATAGTAATAGAAGGACTGTTGCAAAACATCAATACACGTTCCGTGATTTTATCATCGCAAGTGTAATTGTGTGTTTCGCAACAGTCCTTTTTTATTCTAATTCAATCATGTATCTTTATAACGAAAGAAGCTAATCGTAGGAGATCAGCAAGGACGCTCATTAACTAGCTCTGATCTGTGATATCGTCGGTAGATAGCGGTCCAGCTTTTGCTTCAGTTGTTCTGAGATGGTAGTCAAGGGTAATCTTACTTCATCAGAGTCAATCAAACCGGTCTGAGAAAGATAATACTTAATCGGAGAGGGATTTGGCTCTTTGAATAGTAGCGGAATTATATCATATAACTGCTTCCAGATCTGCAGAGCACCTGCAGTATCATTCGCTTTGATCTTCTGATATACCTCCACGAATTGCTCTGTCTTAAGATGAGCGGATGCCAGAATTCCACCTTGACCACCCATGGTCAGGGAAAGGAAGAACTGAAGATCTTCTCCGGATAGAATAGAGAAATCCTTGGGAGGGTTCATAAGCAGTGACATGCTTTGCTTGATATCACCGCAACAATCCTTTAGTCCAATGATGTTTTTAACCTCTGCCATTTTATAGATGGTATCATTTTCGATATTTGCACCGGTCCGATAAGGAATATTGTACACGACTATATTTAACTTGGTTTCGTCTGCAATCGCCTTAAAGTGAGAATAGATTCCATCCTGACCTGGCTTATTATAATAGGGACAGACAGACAAGATACCTTGGATATCATAATACTCCGCGATCTTAACCTTCTTGATCACTTGAGCGGTATAGTTACCGCCGACACCGACATAGACAGGTAAACGCTTTTTGTTATAATCCATGGTTCGTTCTATCATTTCTTCGAATTCGTAATCACTTAGGGTTGGAACCTCTCCTGTTGTACCCAAGGGTATGAACCCGGTGATCCCCTTCTCGGAATAATGTTCAATCAACTTTTTGTAGGATTTGAAATCTATTTTATCATTCTTAAATGGTGTGATAATCGGTAACCAAACTCCGGAAAGCTGCATAAGTGAACCTCCTAATATCTATTGCGAAACCATGACTTAGAAATGCATCTTTTGTCAGTAAGCTGCATTTCTTCACGATTATTCGCATCTTATAGTATTATTCTATACAACATTATTTGATTCGAATAGCATAATAATGCTTTGAATATTGCATATAATGCTATATAATGTTTGGTAGAATAAGATGGCAACGTAATGAGAGATAGGTGGATAGAGGCGGAGACAGATGCCGTCAGCGGCAGAATGGAGATTATTATGATAAGTTTTGAAAAAGCAGGTTATCTGGATCATGATTTTAAAATGTTCCATATTGTTGACCGGCAGAGGAAAGAATATGAATTCCATTACCACGACTTTAATAAGATTATTATATTTATCAGTGGTAACACGACCTATACAATCGAGGGTAAGAGCTATGTGTTGCAGCCATATGACCTGGTATTGGTGAATGCAGGGGAGATTCACAGACCTTCCGTACTTGACAATTCTGCTTATGAGAGGATAATCATCTATGTGTCGCCACAGTTTCTGAATACCTTCTCGGAAGAAGATTATGACTTAAATTACTGTTTTAACCGTGCAAAACAGGAGCATTCCAATGTACTGCGTATCCATTCAATGGAGAAAAGTAAGCTCTTTCAAGTGTGTCAGGAGCTGGAGCACTCCTTTTCGGATAATGCTTTTGCAAAGGAGCTATATCAGAAAATACTCTTTCTTGAATTCATGATTCAACTAAACCGAACGGCGATCCTAAACCATATCAATTATCTGGACTCAGCGAAGGATAATACCAAGCTGGTACAGATTATCGATTATATCAATGAACATTTGGCGGATGAGATATCGATTGACAGTCTATCTGCACAGTTCTACCTCAGCAGATATTACCTGATGCATTTTTTTAAGGAAGAGACAGGATATACCATCGGTAATTATATTACAGAGAAGCGATTACTGCTTGCCAAGAGTATGGTACAAAACGGATGTAATATTACGGAAGCATGCTTTCAGAGCGGGTTTAAGAATTATTCCACCTTCTCCAGAGCCTTTAAGAAAGCATTCAAGACGATACCGAAGAATGCGATGTTCTTAGATTAACCCTCCACGGAACCGTATAAGGCCGGCTTTCGGGAGAAGGATTGCGAATAAATTCATCGATTATGAAAGGATCCATTAATATGGGAAAAATAGTTGTCATCTATAATGATATTGCTGAGATAAATCGAAGGCTTCAGGAACAGAAGCTTCTCTTTAAGCTACATATGCGGGATGCCTGCGGTAGTCAGAGCTTCTGGTTAGAGGAGCTTGATGCAAGATCCTGTTCAAGTCAATATGATGAGATGCAGAGAGCGATCATTGATTATTTCACAGAGAAAAACATTGTGATTGAATTCTTGGATAATCATTTGGACTTTGTCATTCTATAATTAATAATAGCAAGGATAATATTGAATCAGGAAAGTGACTAAGGATGAACGAGAAGAGCAATAAATTAGCAGAAAGAAGTATTGGTAAGCTACTGGTCGAGATGGCCATTCCGGCTATCTTAGCACAAATTGTGAACATTCTTTATAATATTATCGATCGAATCTATATAGGACATATATCACAGATCGGTGCAACAGCTCTAACCGGAGTCGGAGTTACTTTTCCGATCATTATGGTTATCTCTGCCTTTAGCGCACTGGTAGGTATGGGAGGTGCTCCCCGGGCAGCAATCAAGATGGGAGAGCGGGATGAGAAAGCAGCCGAGAAGATTCTGGGTAACTGCTTTACAGCCTTACTGGGGATGTCAGTGATCTTAACGATAGTATTCCTGGCAACCAATCGACCATTATTGTTGCTCTTTGGTGCGAGTGAGGAGACATTACCCTATGCACTGAGTTATCTGAATATTTATGTCTGCGGTACTGTTTTTGTTCAACTTTCCTTGGGCTTAAACAGCTTCATAACAACACAGGGCTTTGCAAAAATCAGTATGATAACCGTGGCAGTTGGCGCTGCAATCAACATTATCATGGACCCGATCCTTATTTTCGGTTTTGATATGGGAGTAGAGGGAGCTGCGATTGCGACGGTGATATCCCAGGGGGTTTCGGCTTTATGGGTGTTACGTTTTCTTACAGGAAAGAAGGCAAAACTAAGGCTGCACCGATGTAATATGAGATTAGAGAGGAGTACGATTACTCCTGTATTGTTGCTGGGATTGTCACCGTTCATTATGCAATCGACAGAAAGTCTTCTGAATATTGCCTTTAATACATCCTTGTTAAAGTATGGCGGAGATCTGGCGGTTGGTGCGATGACAATACTGTCCAGTCTGACCCAGATACAGTTTATGCCCATCCAAGGCTTATGCCAAGGTGCTCAGCCGATCATGAGCTATAATTATGGCGCGAAGAACATGGAACGTGTCAGGGCGACCTTTCGTCTATTGGCGATCAGCGCATTCAGCTATTGTACTCTGATATGGCTGTTGATGATGCTGCTTCCGGTACAATTTATTTCACTGTTTAGCTCACAGCAGACTTTGATCACCTATACTGCATGGGCTCTTAGAATCTTTATGCCGATTGCCTTTCTGATGAGCATGCAGACCTGCTGCCAACAGACCTTTCTGGCATTAGGGCAGGCGAAGGTGTCGATTTTCCTAGCCTTGTTACGCAAGATGATCCTCTTGATTCCGTTGATCTATGTTCTGCCGGTTTTCCTTGAAGATAAGGTGTTTGCAGTATTCTTCGCTGAGCCGGTTGCTGATCTGATGGCAGTTACGGCTACGATTTCAGCTTTTGCTTTTCACTTCCGCAGACTAACAAGATGATGCAGTTATAAATATCGGAGTGGATCAACTCAATACTGCATGGTAGTAGAAAACAGGAATTTTACCTGCTGTTAATAATAAATATGAAATAAGAGGACGTGAGGAGATAACTATGAGAAGGATTAGAATAGTTGCCGATAGTACCTGTGACTTGTCGGCAGAGATTATTCGAAAAAATAATATAACCATCATTCCACTGAACATTGTATTAGGTATGGACAGCTATAGGGATGGCGAAGAGATTAGTCCACAGCAGATCTATGAGTGGTCGGATCGTATGAATACAACACCAAAGACGGCTGCCCCGGAGATCGGGCATGTGCTTGAGATCTTACGCCCGATGACAGAAGCGGAGGAGGATATCCTCTTCTTTGGCTTATCGGAGGATATGTCTGTTACCTGCCAGGTGGTGCGGATGGCTGCTCAGGAACTGGAATATGACCATATCTGGGTGATCAATTCACGGAATCTTTCCACAGGGATAGGACTTCAGGTGCTTCGAGCGGCGGAGCTGGCGCGGGAAGGAGTTCCTGCGGATATCATAGTCGAAGAGCATAGTCGAAGAGATGAATGAAGCCAGAGGTAAGGTAAATGCTTCTTTTGTTGTAGATACTCTGACTTATCTGCAGAGGGGTGGACGATGTAGTGCTGTGACAGCGCTGCTCGGTAATACCCTGAAGTTGAAGCCTATGATAACAGTGAAGGATGGCAAGATGGGAGTATCGAAGAAATACCGTGGCAGACAACAGGTCGTCATACGAAGCTATACGAAGGATCTGGAACCGGAGCTTCTTAAGGCAGACCCGGCGCGTGTATTCATCACTCACTCCGGTATTGATCCGGAGATTGAGGCAGAAGCCTATCAATATCTTACAAGCTTAGATTATTTTAAGGAAATTCTGATTACGAGGGCGGGAGGAGTAATCTCCAGCCACTGTGGACCGAACACTCTTGGTATTCTTTTTTATAGCAGGTAAGTTCAGGCAAGATGTGATTACATATCAGCAAGACAATAAATGGTGTTCTTATTATAAAGCATCTCAATAAAACGAGGGATAGAAAATCAATGTCCGAAATAATGACATTGGTTTTCTGTCCCTCGTCTTATATTGTTCATTAGGTTAAAAGGACACATTGTTTATCCGGTTTTGACTATCCTTGGATGAAATAATAGTTTGATTAATCAATATAATTATCCTTCTAAAATATTTCTCCCGTTTTTAATTCAAATTATGAAATCATAGTTTGCAGTAAGGAAAGTTTAGAGGTATAATTGTAATAAATATTGAAAAAAAGCGTAACTTTGTCTATTTTTTTGTATATAGTAAACATAATTCTATAGAAAGTGGTGACGGTATGCATGTGAAAGAATTGGCAGTAGCAAGAGGAGTCGAGAAGGCAGAGCTGGTCCTAAAAAATGCAAATATTATTAATGTATTTACTGAAATGATTGAGCAGGGAGATATAGCAATTTGTAATGGACGTGTCGTAGGTATCGGTCAGTATGAAGGAGAGGAAGAGCTTGATTGCAGTGGTAAATATGTTGCGCCGGGATTTATTGACGGACATATCCACTTAGAAAGTTCGATGCTGAGACCGGTTGAATTCGTGAAAGCAGTGTTACCCCACGGAACTACGGCTGTCATTACAGACCCTCACGAGATTGCCAATGTAAGTGGCATGGAGGGAATTGAATATATGATGGAAGCTTCGGAGGGGCTTCCGCTGGATGTCTATTTTGTACTGCCCTCCTGTGTACCTGCCACAGCTTTCGATGAAAATGGTGCAATGCTCTTGGCAAAGGACATTGAACCATTATATAAGAACCGAAAGGTAGTCGGTCTGGCCGAGGTAATGGATTTTTATGAGACAATTCGTGGAGCGAGTGACATTCTTAAGAAAATCGAAGATGCTAAAACAGCAAATAAGGTAGTGGACGGTCATGCACCCGGTGTGACAGGGAAGGATGCCTGCGCCTATGTTGCTGCCGGTGTACAATCAGACCATGAATGTATCTCCTTTGAAGAGGCGAAGGATAAGTTCCGTCTTGGACAATGGATTATGATTCGTGAGGGAACAGCTGCCAGAAATCTGGATGCTCTAATGGGGATGTTTACTCCACCTTACCATCAAAGAGCAATGCTCGTAACAGACGATAAGCATCCGTATGATATCCTTCGCTTAGGACATATCGATGATATTGTTAGACAGGCAATCCGAAAAGGGGCAGACCCCTGCATTGCAATCAAGATGGGGTCCTTGAATGCGGCAACCTATTTCGGCTTAAGGGATTATGGTGCGGTTGCACCCGGTTATCATGCTGATCTGATCATTTTATCCGACCTGAAGCAGGTTACGGTAGAGACGGTGTTGAAGAACGGCAAAGTGATACTGGATAAAAACAATGTGGTTGAGATCAAGGAACCCGAGATTCGTAAAGATTTGTTGGATAAGGTATACCATTCCTTCCACTGCGAGGAGATCGAGCCTGAGGATTTCCGTATTCTTTATAGCCAGGAGGATGAGGGTCAGGAGCAGTTTCGTGTGATTAAGATGATTCAAGGAGAGATTACGACGGAGGAAATATTTGCTCCACTCATCGAAGGTGAAGCGGGAGTAAATCTTGAGGAAGATATTATTAAGCTTGCTGTGATTGAGAGACACCATAACACCAACCACGTAGGAATCGGCTTTGTCAATGGATATGGATTACAGCGAGGAGCAATCGCGTCTTCAGTATCCCATGACTCACATAATATTATCGCCATCGGAACCAATGACAAAGACATTGCGATCGCCGCCAACTGTATTCGTGATATGCAGGGAGGCTGGGCTATTGCACTTGATGGTAAGGTCATCGGGAATCTTCCCTTATCCATTGGAGGATTAATCAGTAATCTGGATGCAGCTACTCTTGCAAAGGAAATTCATGAAATGCAGGCATTAGCCACAGAGATGGGAGTAAAGGATGGCATTGATCCGTTCATGAGCATGGCATTTGTAAGTCTTCCGGTAATACCGAAATTAAGATTAACAACCACCGGCTTATTTGATGTGACAATTCAGAAGATAGTACCGCTTGTGGTAAGAAAAGAATAACCGTAAGCCAAAGTAATTGAGATTCGCAATTATCTAATAATTCTTTTCGAATAGGGAGATGTGAGTGATGGAGAAGATTAGCAGGAAGAATTGGATTTTGATTTGGATTCTCGGTATGGCCGGACAGTTGTGCTGGAACGTAGAAAATGCTTGGTTTAATGCCTTTGTGTATGCAAAGATTGCACCCAATCCGGATATCATCTCCTGGATGGTCGGCACAAGTGCTGCGGTTACTACCTTCGCAACCTTTTTGATTGGAACCATGGGTGACCGACGCGGAAAGAGAAAACCCTTCATTGCAATTGGATATATCTTATGGGGTATCTTCACAATTGTGTTTGGAGTGTCTGAATTTTTACCGATTAACTCAATCTTTGCAGCAGGTTGTTTTGTCGTTGCGATGGATGCAGTAATGAGTTTCTTTGGTTCTGTGGGTTATGACAGTGGCTTCTGCGCCTGGACGACAGATATCTCAAATGAGAGCAATCGCGGCAAAATCGGTGGTGCCTTTGCTACGATGCCGGTACTGGCTACGATCTTTGGATCCGTGGTGTCCGGCATTATCATCGACCGTTTCGATTTCTTTGCATTTTTTGTTATCATTGGCGTGATGGTATCAGCAATTGGTATATTTTCAATATTCACATTACGGGATTCCGAGACACTTCGTGCCAAAAAGGATCCGAAGGGCTTTTGGCATCAATTTTTTAGTGTATTCAATTATAGAACAGTAAGCGAGAACAAAGAGCTTTTCTGGGTATTCATAATTATGATGGTATATTTCATCGGCTTCAATGTGTATTTTCCTTATGTGACCATCTACTTTACATCGTATCTTGGAATGGATTACACTATGACCGGTGCGGTGCAGGGAATCAGCCTGTTAGTCGCAGTACTTCTTACGATACCGGCAGCCGGATGGATTGATCGGGGTAAGAACACCAGGGTGATTGCAGCTGCTCTTGTCATTAATGTGATTGGTCTGACCGTAGTCAGTATCAGTACACAGCTTCCTTATCTGGCATTAGGAATGCTGTTTACGGGAGCGGGTTATGTTATCATTCTCCAGACCTTGACAGCTTGGTATAAGAACCTCTACCCGGAGGAACAGCGCGGCCAGTTTGAGGGGATCAAGCAGCTGTTCTTTGTCTGTATCCCAATGATCATCGGACCGATGATTTCCAACTTTATCATTACGAATTACGGAACCATGGTTGTGGTAGACGGGAAGAAGGGAATGGTACCGAATGAGATATTAATGGTAGTATCAGCCGGATTGACTTTGGTTACATTCCTACCGCTCATTCCGGCAGGGAAGCTGTTAACGCATCGTTCCAATATGAAATAATCAAGGGGGGATAAGCTATGCAAAAACAATTTACGGTACCTGGGCCGGTTCTTGATCCCAAGGGTTCGCCTTACCCGGGATATTCCACGAAAAGTATACTTACTTATCAGCGAAAGGCTATCAAAGCATCTCCTTTCCGTATCAAGGAATGGGATTTCTATCAGGTCACTGACCGTAAGATGTGCCTTCAATTTACCATTGGGCATGCATCCTATGCTGGACAGGTTGGAATTATGTTCTTTGATTTTGAGAAGGGACAAATGATTGCAGAGAAAGGGACTTTTCTGGTTCTGCCCTTCGGTTCCTTACATCTTCCGGAGAATGCGGAGACAGATCATGTCATTTGCTATGATAAAAAAGACGGAAAGATGCGTTTTGAAGTGACCGCAGGTACCAAACATCTTTATTGCAAATGGGAGAATTTTGAAGCGGATATCCTCTTAACCAGACAGAACGAGAATTCCCTGGTAATCAATGTTCCATTTGATGAATCACCAAGAGCTTTCTATTATAATCACAAGATTAACTGTATGACAGCAACCGGAACAGTATCCTATAATAAACAAACCTACCACTTTGCACCGGAGGATTCCTTCGGCATCCTTGATTGGGGAAGAGGGGTATGGCCGTTTCATAATGAATGGTATTGGAGCAACGGAAGTGGCTACATAGATAATACAATCTTTGGATTTAATCTGGGTTGTGGCTTCGGTGATACCAAAAATGCAACGGAGAACATCGTATTCTATGGTGATCGTACTTATAAACTGGGCGAGGTAGAATTTGATCTGGGAGATGACTATATGCAGCCGTGGCATATTCATGATAAAGAGGGAAGACTTGACCTTACCCTGACACCCAGCTATGATCGGACCACCCGGACAAAACTGTTATGGGTAAATAATCGTTGCCATCAGATGTTCGGTGAATTTCGTGGTTGGGCAATTTTGGATGATGGAACAAAGCTGCCTATAGAGAATCTCATATCCTTTGCGGAGCATGCGGTGAATAATTGGTAGTCGAATGGAAATTGTTCATGTTGCCATATAAAAACGTTTTAAATACGAACGATTTTAGCTAAAATATAAAAAAGAATAGATTTCATTGTATCATCTATGCTATAATAGAATTATTAACTTAGGATGAATGCTGGTTTGTCACCAAAATACATAGGGGGTATTTTATGAGAAAAGCGTTATTTAAGTTTCGAAAAGGGGAAGTAAAAGAAGGTACAACAAAAGCACAACGGAAGCTACCGGAAGTTCTTGGTAAACTTCCAAAGAAAGCAGTGAAGGATGGCAATGCATCAAGAACGGGCAGTACGGGGAGTAAAGGCTCGTTATTCGCTTCAATCTCAAGTATGTTTCGAAGTATCCGTTTGAAATTATTAATCGGATTACTAATTCCGGTTATACTATTGGGACTGTACGGAACGATTTCTTATCGGAAATCCGAGGAAGCAATTATCACGAACTTTGAGAAAAGCTCACTTGGAACGATTAATGCTGTCAGCGATTATCTAAACTTCGGTTTTACTGTAATTCAGGAAAAAGCCGGTGAGCTTACAATGGATTCTGACATTAATGGGTATTATAATCGTCCGGATGGAGCATTGGAGACAGATTATATCAATGCGAAATTTACTGTGGAGAGTGCAGTGCAATTGGTGAAGAAGACGAATTCTTTTATCTCGGCAGTACATATCGTCGGCAAAGAGGCGAAGACAGTTTCTTCCGAGGCTGCTACACAGGATAGTATTTATGATAAATTTGCAGAAGCTACTTTTCTGAAGAAATTTGAGGATAAGGCTGTAAAATATATCTGGGTAGGTGAGCATCGAGATCTGGACGGAATGGTTTCCAGAGATCAGGTCAACTACAATACTGATAATTATGCCTGTTCCCTGATCCGTACCATGAATGCCAAAAACGGATATATTGTAATTGATGTAACAAAGCAGAAGTTGTTGGATATGTTCACTGAATATAGCCTTGGTACCAATAGTATTATGTCATTTGTAATGAATGACGGAAGAGAGGTTGTCTCCGGTTCACAAGAAAACAGTGTATTTACAATGCAGACTTATTATAAGAAAGCTTTGGAAACTACGGAAACTAGTGGTTTCTCCTATGAACCTTATAATGGAGAGCAATATCTGTTTTTATATAGCAAGGTCGGAGATACGGGAGCTATGATCTGCGCATTGATCCCTAAATCCACTATTCTTGAGCAGGTATCAGGAATAAAGACTCTTAATAAAATGTTTGTTGCAATATCGATTATCTTTGCATTGATCACCGTAGCATTCGTTGCCGGAGGCGTTAGCATCGCGATCAGCTTTTTGAGCAAAAGAATTACTCAGGCAGCCACAGGCGATTTGACGACGAACTTCGATACGAATCGTAAGGATGAGTTTCTTCATTTGGCAAGAGGAATCGGAAGCATGCTATCCGATATGCGTAAGCTGATTAGTGAAGTTCAGGAGGTCGGCAGTAAGGTAAGCGCTTCCGCTGAAGGCGTATCGGGTACTTCAGAGCAGCTATTAGTTGCTACCAAGGATATTTCTCGTACGATTGATGATATTGAACAGGGAATTGTTCAACAGGCAAGTGATACGGAACAATGTTTGCAGCAAATGTCAAGTCTGTCAGATCAGATTAACCAGGTTTCTAACAACACCAATGAGATTGGTCAGATTGCAAATAATACAAAGAAGATTGCAGAAGAAGGAATCGTGATTATCGATGAACTGAACGAGAAAGCGAAAGCTACTACGGATATCACACATAATGTTATTGTTAAGATACAAGAGTTCGAGACACAATCAAAGAACATCGGCGGGTTTGTCAATATCATCAACGATATAGC
>JAGFXQ010000187.1 GCA_017861355.1 Bacillota bacterium | reverse complement strand
GTGATCTATGTTGGAAGCAAGCTGTTTCTGGTTAATCAGGCGAATGCAGGAGACATCTCAGCCTTCATCATCTATATGTCACAGATACTGTTTTCTCTGATTATGATAACGAATGTATTTAACATGCTGGTTCGTACGAAAGCCTCCACAGCCCGTATCAAAGAAGTGTTTGATTGTGAAGAGGACTATGAGAAAAGTAAGAAGGATCGAAAGCTGAATGGAAGAATCATCTTTGATCACGTTACCTTTGCCTATCCGAACGGTGGCGGACTTCCGGCCGTGAATGATCTTTCTTTCTCGGTCAACCCCGGGGAGAGTCTTGCAATTATAGGTCCTACCGGAAGCGGAAAATCTACGATAGCATGGCTGTTACTTCGCTTTTATGATACGGACAGTGGAAGAATTCTGCTGGATGATTATGAAATCAAAATACTTGGTGCAGATGAGATACGTAATAATATCGCGATAGCACCTCAAAAAGCTATGCTTTTCTCCGGCTCTGTCGCTGAAAACCTACGCTGGGGAGATATGAATGCCACGAAGGATGAACTGCATATGGCCTTACAAAAAGCACAGGCAGACTTTGTTATGCAGATGCAGGAGGGAAGCGAAAGTATACTTGGCAGCGGTGGTGTTAATATATCCGGAGGACAAAAACAACGAATTTCAATCGCGCGCGGAATAGTGAAAAAATCTCCGATCTTGATACTGGATGATGCTACGAGTGCTCTGGATGCGGTTACCGAAGCGAAAGTTCAGGAAAACCTGAGATCCAAGGAGAGCAAGCAGACGCTGATCACAATCACACAACGCTGTGGAACTGCAATGTACGCGGATAAAATTCTGGTCATGGAGAACGGAAAAAAAATGGGAATTGGTACACACAAGGAATTGATGGAGACCTGTGAAGTCTATCAGGATATCTATCGTACACAGATTGAAAGTGGGAGGGGCGAATAGTTATGGCAGAAGAATTAAACCGACAACAGACAAAAACCCCGACGATGAGTCATCGACCCGGTGGCGGAAGAAATCCTTTTGCTCCGGGTGAAAAGCCCAAAAATGCAAAACGAACGATGCTTCGAATTATTAAGATTTATATGCGTTGGGCAAAAACAATAGTGATAACAATCTTGTTTACAGTAATCGCTTCTTTGATATCCGTAGCAATTCCATATTATATCGGGAAGATTTTTAATACATTTCACGTTGTGAGCAGAAGCGTGGATACCAAACAATTGATTACCTTTCTGGTAATTCTGATATTATTGCATGTGGCGAATTACTTTTTTAATTTCTTGAATGGCTTAATGACATTAAAGGTGTCACAAAAGCTGGTACTGACACTTCGCAGTGAATTCTTCAAGAAGATGCAAAAGCTTCCGCTTAGCTTTTACGATACACGTTCTCATGGGGATACTATGAGTAGAATTACGAATGATGTGGATAATATAAGCTCAGTGATAGCGCAGACAACCACTCAGTTAATCTCGAGTGTTGTTACACTTGTGGGTTCCTTGGCTGTAATGATCAGTCTGAACCTACCACTTACCCTTGTTGTTCTACTATGTGTACCGTTGGTTTATCTATTAACGAAAATGATTGCTTCCAAAAGCCGCGCATTCTTCAAGGAGCAGCAGAAGAGTCTGGGAGCATTGAACGGTGTGATTGAAGAGAATATTCTTGGTCTCAAGATGGTGAAAGCCTTTGACCGACAAGAAGAGGCGATTGGACAGTTCAAAGAGATCAACGAGCGCCTTTATGCCAGCAGTAATAAAGCCCAGATTTGGTCCGGGTATATGATGCCATTAATGAATGTTATCAATAATCTCATTTTTGCTGTGGTTTCAATTGTAGGAGGGATTTTATCGATAAGTTATGGCTTGACAGTTGGAACCGTAGTCAGCTTCTTAAGCTACTCGAAGCAATTTGCACAGCCACTGAATTCAGTCGCAATGATGTTTAATTCAATACAGTCTGCACTCGCCGGTGCGGAGCGGGTTTTTGAAATATTGGATTATGAGGAAGAAGCACCGGATATCAGTGATGCGATTGAAATGAACAATCCAACCGGAAATGTTGAATTTCACAATGTGAGCTTTTCGTATGAAAAAGGGAAACCGATCTTAAAAGAGGTTACATTCCATGTAAAGGAGGGAGAGGTAGTTGCATTAGTTGGTGAGACCGGAGCCGGTAAAACAACGATTGTCAATCTGTTAACCAGATTCTATGATGTAGAGGAGGGTGAAATTATGATTGACGGGGTGCCGATTATGAACATTAGACGAGATAGTCTGCGCAAATGCTTCTCCGTTGTGCTACAGGATACCAGCTTGTTCAGCGGCACAATCATGGACAATATCCGTTACTCCAATATAGATGCTGGGAAGGATGAGGTGATTCGAGCTGCAAAAATAGCTCATGCCCATGATTTTATTATCAAACTTCCAAAGGGATATGATACAAAAGTATCTGCCGCAACCGATAATCTAAGCCAAGGTCAGAAACAGCTGATCTCTATAGCCAGAGCGGTCTTATGCGACAGCCCAATCCTGATATTGGATGAAGCAACAAGCAGTGTAGATACAAAGACGGAGAAGGAGATACAGAAAGCATTAGTCAGCTTGATGAAGAATCGAACCAGCTTTTTAATTGCACATCGCCTCTCTACAATTCGTGACGCAGATCATATTATGGTAATTGGTGATGGTCAGATACTGGAATATGGAAATCATCAGAGTCTGATGGAGGAGCAAGGTCGTTATTATCAAATGGTTATGAGTCAGATGGGAAAGATAATTCTCGCCTGAATGTGAAATAAAAAGCAGGACAAGCAATGGAAGGATGGGTCCCATTCCTAATTCCGCATTTGTCCTGCTTTATTATAGGCTAAGCCAATGAATACTGTGAATATGTCAAGCGGTTGACATTTCTGCATTTCAAGGATATATTTATCTTAGGGGAACAAACGAACCTCTGCGGATAATATTATACGATTGGGAGTGTCTATGAGAAAGAAAACATTAACGTCAAAAGTGATCATAATCTTAGTTATAACCATGACATTTTTACTATTATTACTTCTCGGTACAAGCCTCATGTTTTATCAGAAATCAAAAAGTGATTTTGTAGAGAAAAAGAAAAATTCGGTTAATATATGCGTGCAGAGTATAACAGAGCATTTGAGTAAAGCAGAGGTTCAGCTAATCGATTTAATGCTGGGTACCATGGATGAGAAGGACTTGGACAGCACAAATGACATGATAAGGTATTGGGCAAAAAATAGGATTAACACGACAATAAAAAACAAGCTGGCAGTCAACAATGATGTAGATTGCTTTTTTGTTAAAAAAGATGATTCGATTATGGTAAAAGGGTATAGTACTCTACTTCCGGGTCTAAGCCGTAGACATATTATGAAATATCTATGGAAGAATGAACGTACCGATGCATTTAAAACCCGAAACAGCCATTGGAAAATCATCGAAATTGACGAGGAAGCATTCTTTTATCTAGCCTATGAAATGGGGGGGTATACCGTCGGTGCCTTGATTCGGGTATCGATTTTCGATGATGCCTTATGTCTTGTTCTGGAACAGGACATCGACAGCTACACCTATTTTGAGAAGAAACAAGCGATCTATACCTATGAGGCAAAAGGGATCGAGCAGATTGCGAAAGCATTGGCTTATAAACAAAATAACCTTAAATATGAAAGAGTAGTCATAAAGAACAGTATACCAAATAGTGACATCACATTTGTAAGTAGCTTTGAAATCAGGGTATTGAATCTATTATTAAACAATACATTTATCATGTTAATCGGGATAGTATTCCTGTTTATGGCCATGCTCTTTGTCCTAAAGAAGATCATATCACTTTATATCATCCATCCTATCCAATGGTTATTAGAAGGAATGCAGCATATTGCAAAAGGTAAATTTGACTATATTATCCAGGAGGATTCCGGTAGCATAGAGTTTGATGAATTAAATAGTTCGTTTAATCGAATGGTCAAGGAGATAGTAGATTTACGTATCAATAAATATGAACAGCAGATACGAGATAGCGAGAGAAGAATAAAGTTGCTTCGAATGCAGATCAAGCCTCATTTTTATCTGAATGCAATGACTACAATTCGGAATATGACTTATCTGGACAGAAAGGAAGATATCCGCGAATATCTGGATGCCTTATCGGAACATATCCGATATATGCTCCGGGTGAACAGTGATGAAGTTAAGTTGGAAGAGGAATTATCTCATATTGAGAATTATCTGAAGATGCAGGAAATCAAATTTCCGAATTCGGTTGCCTATTATATCGGTGGCAGTAAGGAACTGCGGAATAAGACAATCGGGCATTTGCTTCTCTTTACAGTCATTGAGAATGCATTCAAATTTGCGATGAATCTATATGATACCATGATGCTTTTGATACAATGTGAAGCGGTGGAAGAAAAGGGATTTCGTGGTTTTCGAATTATTATAGAAGACAATGGCAAGGGTTTTCCTATGGAACAGCTTGAAAAATTCCGTATTGGTAATGAAGTTGAGGAGAAGCAGGATGGAAAGCACATAGGATTAAGTAATATCAAGAAAACTTTGGAGCTTCAATATGGAAGAACGGATTTGCTCAGACTGTCGAATGTCGAACCGCATGGAGCACGGGTTGAATTGTGGATACCGGATGAAAAAAATATAGTACTCGAGGGGGATCAATATGAGAATGCTTATTGTTGATGACGATCCAAATACGATTGAACTGATCAAAAGCACCTTGAAGTGGAAAGAGATGGGGGTTTCTGAAGTATTATGCTCCTATAACGGACTTCATGCAATCCAGATGATTCAGTCTAAGCAGCCGGAGATCGTTTTATGTGATATAGAAATGCCCTTATGCAGTGGTATGGAGGTCCTCAAGTATATCTATGATAACAACATAGTATTAGAATTCATATTTTTAACCTGCCACGATAGCTTTGATTATGCAAAAAAGGCGATTAATTTCAATGCGATGGGGTATCTGACGAAACCATTCAAGCCGGAAGAAGTATACACCGTAGTTATGAAAGCAATTGTTAAGGTGAATCACCGATTGTCACATAATGATCTAATTCAAAAGGAATACTTATGGAGAAAGAACCAGGATATTATGGGAAATAGCCTGTTGTGGGCTATTTTTCAGAAAACAGTGCCGAACAACAAAGAAAAGCTTAAAAATATTATTCGCTTGCGGAACATTGATTTTGATGTAGATGAAAAGATGTATCTGGTCTATTCCGGAATAAATACACGTAAGCTGAACATTAAGGATTATAAAGAAGCAGATGTATACTATATGCTTCGCCATCTTACTTTGGAGCTGATCAATAATCAGTATGATTATAAAAGTGCAGTAGAATATACTCTGGACCAATATAATGTTCTACTGATCGTAGTGAAAGAGTCGGAATGTACGAAAGAATTATTAATTGAGCGATGCGAAAAACTTATTTCTGTCTCAAGATCTTATCTGGATGCGGATGTGGTATGTATGGTAGGTGAGTTAATCAGCTGTGAAGAGTTAGCAGATACAAAAAAGGAAATGGATGCACTGTATCAACAGGAAGCCAGTTACAGCAAAAAGGTACTTATCTACGGAAATATAAGAAATTCCTTTGAACTGGATGCAGGCGGGATAGATAATGAAAGAATATTAAAAGCCTTAAGAAATAAGGAAAAGGTGGCTTTAATTAACTGTATAAGGGATTTTATGGAAGATTCCATGAAGGCAGGTACACTCAATTCCAGTGTCATGAATATCCTGCATCATGACTTGCTGCAAATTTTCTACGGATATCTTCAAGAACATAATATTCAGGTGGACAAGCTTTTATACGATCAGGTGGCCCGTCAGATGAATGCTTCTGCTGAATATTCGGTGTTTGACATGATGAAGTATGTAAGCTATATGTTCGATCGGATCTCGGATCTGATCAATGAGGTGCAACAAACATCAACGATTGTGGCAAAGGCCAAGAGGTATATCCAACAGCATTATACAGAGGACGTCGATCGTAATGAGGTAGCGAATAGTGTATTCCTGACTCCAAATTATTTATCTAAGCTTTTCAACCAGGAGACTGGATTAACGATAAGGGATTACATTAATCAACTCAGGATTGATGAAGCAAAAAAAATGTTAAATGCGACGAACAAAGCGATCAGTACGATTGCCATGGATGTCGGCTTTGAAAATGTATCCTATTTCTCTACGGTTTTTAAAAAGTACTGTGGCTGTAATCCGGATTCCTGGAGAAAGATATAATAATTGAAAGATTGTTTAAAATCAAAAGAACATAGTACACATTTAATATCAATCTTATATAAGAATGCTATCATTAAGAATGTAGAAAGCTTTTACATATTATTTCCAGCTTTAATTATTGAGAAAGACGCTGGAGAATCAGTAAAGGCTTTCCGGGGTTCTTACAAGATCTTATAAGGAGGAGATATTTTATGTTTACAAAGTATGTAAGAAAGACGATTGGATTACTACTAATCACAACGTTATTCGTAGGTGGTTCGTTCCAAACTGCATCTGCAGAGACAACAACAAAGGATAGTGGTAAAATCAGGTCGGTGACCTGCAGCCTCAGCGCTTAAGACCGCAGATTCCTCAGGTATTGGTAAGATCGCTGCAGAAGAAGAATGTATAATATTATTTGTGAATTCCATTGGAGAACAATGGGGTGAGGCAGACAAGGGATCCCTGTCTGCAGTATATACCAGTTATTCTATCAGCTCGAATAAGGTATATCCGGATGGAATATCAAGCGATGGATTCTTTCCTGGTTTTCCTGCAAGAACTTATGTCATTGCTGAAGGCCGCGGAGCGGATTTTGTAGCAAAATATCTTGTCAAAGGTGTAGATACGCAGGATTACCTGACACCAGCCGTGATACCGTTTAAGCCTACCGGCGTTATTCTGGATAATGTCAAAGAACCGGTCATAACAGCGGGAGACGAGGTAGCCGCCTATCTTATTAACGGCACAAAGGAAATCTATGATACATTCAAAAAACTGAATGTAAACTGTAAGAAAGTCGGACAACAGACAAGTAAAATTAAGAACGGCTTTGATAAGGAGGCAGTTCTCAAAGGCTATGAAGAGGTGGTAAGTACTGCAATTAAGTTGGAAAGAAATATAATCGTTGACGTTCCAAAGTACGATAAACTGGGTATTACCGAGAAACGTGAATATATTCAGCACTTTGACACCAAGATCGAATACTATTCCTATATTCCGAATGACAGGAAGGATAGTGCAAAGGGTACGGTTCCCTTGCTATTCTTATTCCATGGTTTCGATGCTAGCGCTGAACAACAGGCATGGCTCTCGGAATGGCCGATAATTGGCAAGGAAAATGGTTTTATGGTGGTCAGTGTAAATCGTCATACCAATTATACCGCAGCTCTAATGGAAGAATTATTGAACTATCTTAAGAAAGAATATCCGATGATCGATTCCACAAGAGTGTATGCAAGTGGATATTCTATGGGTGCGGTTAAAACATGGGGTTTGGCTGATGAATTTGGAAATGAATTTGCTGGAATTATACCAACAAACGGTGCATTCAATGAAGTAAACCCGAAATATCCTAATCTTATTATGCCAACCTTCTACATCGCCGGGGATTCATCACAATTACCGGAGCTGCCACATCAGAAATTCTCGATTTTCGGAGATGATGGCTTAAAGGCAAACACAGTGGATACCAGAATAGCTGGATTGTTTAAACTGAATATGGTTACGGATCATTATTCCTTCGATAGAAATGCAGATGCAATCTGGGGAATCAAGGCAAACAAGTCGTATTCTGTTCAAAGCAGACTGTATAGTCACATAACTACAACAGTAAATCTATATAACAGCGAAGATGGTAATTGCTATACAGCCTTGGCATGCAATTCGAATTCCGGTCATATCGTTGTGGCTCAATCATGCCGTGCTGCTTGGGATTTTATTGAGCATTTCTCCAGAAATGCGGATGGTACGTTAACAATCAAGTAATTGATTTAGCTAGGTACGTAGCTTGGTCTAGTGCATGAGCCGATAGCTATAGGTAAGAGAAACAGATCAATAGAACATTAAAAATAGAGAGCATTGCTGCTCTCTATTTTTGTATTTAAAGATAGAAACTTTTATATGTTATTATTTCTTTGCGAAAAGATGAAACAGGCCTTTTCTCTTAGCGTGAGTATTTGCAAAAAAGTTTTCGCAGTTATAATATCGTTCGGAGGTAATCAAACTGTTAGGAATATTTGATGTATACTCCGATGGATTAATATATATGTTTGTGCTGCTGATATACATATAGATGCCCTCCTCAATAATTGTAATGTTTCTTAAAAGTGTTAAATAATGCTTATTTATAGATATATTATAATCAGCAATTGACTCATTGTATATAATCTGGTAATCTGAAAATAACATATAAATTAGTGCCGATAATACAAAACATATGTTTGTATAATCGGGCAACTTGAATGAAAGGATGAATTATGGCGATCCGATTTTGGGAGATCTATGAAGAGACAAAGGATCAGTTTCGTCTGAAGATAGCAGCAGGGAAAGCAGGCATGGATACCGTAGTCAGCTGGGTTCATATGCTCGAAGATGAGACGATTGTCTCCAGATTCCATGGTGAGGAGCTGGCGATTACTACCGGAATGAAAGCCGACCAACCGAACTGGTTGCTTATGCTGGTGCAGGAGATGGCAAAGGGGGAATGTGCCGGAATCATCATCAATACAGGTATGTATCTGGAGAAGATACCTACGGAGGTGATCACCTGGTGTGACGAGCATCGATTTCCGTTACTGGAAATGCCGTGGGAGATATCAATAACCAGTCTGATTCAGGATTATTGCACAAGAATCATTGATCAACAGCAGTACGAGAAGAAGATCAGTCTTAGCTTCCGCCAAGTGATACAGGGACATGGAAATGAAGCGGAATACCGGCAGGTACTGGGTCAAAGATATGATATCAATGGAACCTTTCAGCTATTTTGCCTGAATGTGAAAAAGACAATCGAAGAAGAGACAAATCTGAATCAGGCACTGTTCAAGATGGAGAATCTATTCGGTTTATGGAAGGGAAATAAGAAAATAAATATATCCTACGGGTTGATCCGGATGGAGGATTCGATAGTACTGGTTCTGAATAATATGGAGGATCGATACTTTATGGAGTTGCCGGATCTGATTCTGCAAAGCTTTGGGTATTTTGTCCGTAAGAACTGCTTTTATCTCGGAATTGGTCCAAGAATATCGGGCATCGAGGAACTGTCAAACGGTTATAAAAGAGCCAGAACCGCATTGATGATGGCGATGGGTAAGAAACAGGTCATCGTGCGATTTGATGAGATGGGGTTTTACAAGATTCTGTATTCGATCGAGGATGCACAGATCCTATCCAGCTATTCCGGTGAAATACTGGGTTCTCTTGAGGATTATGATAAGCATCATCATACCTCCTACCTGGAGACATTGCGAAGTTATATTAAGAATGACCGGAGCATCCTCCGCGTCGCCGAAGAGACTTACACACATAGGAATACGGTGAATTACCGCATACAGAAAATAAAACAAATTGTTGGATGTGAATTTCAAAGTATGGATGAATTATTTCTATATCGGGTTGCCTTCTATATCCGGGATATGGAGAAATAAATATAGAGATAAATATAGAGACAAATATAGAGATAAACATAGAGATAAACATAGAGATAAACATAGAGATAAACATAGAGATAAACATTGACATAAACATAACTGGGGAATTGTACTATTGTCAGATTAGGTTGTCTGGAAATCCACGATTATGATATACTGGAGCTGACAGAGCAAGAAGGAACTGCTCTAAGAGCGGTATAGAAAAACGAACTACTATGGGGCAGGATATCACTGCTCAGTAGCAGAATTAAGAGAAAGTGATTAACAGGAGGATAAGTCATGGCAAAAAGATATTTGGATTGTACAGCATCTGACCTAAATCAATTTACAAAATCAGATTTTCTTTCATCCATCGCAGGAAGTGAAGGCAGGATTATTATCTGTGAATGCATCGGAATTACAATGCCGCTGCTCGGTGATGTGACCAATGCAGAACTGGTTGCTTCCATGGGAGCGGACATTGTTCTGCTTAATATGTTTGATGTACAGAACCCGGTGATCCATGGCTTACCTAAGATTGACCCGTCTCATACGGTACAGGAGCTAAAACGGCTGACTGGACGCATGATTGGAATCAATCTGGAGCCGGTCGAGCAAGGTGCTGCCACGGAGAATGATAACACGATGTGGAAGATGTCCGAGGGTAGAAGGGCGACCCTTGAGAATGCCCGAATTGCCTGTGATATGGGCGTGAATATGATACTGCTGACTGGTAATCCCGGAAATGGAATCAGCAACCGTGCCATCGTCGACTCTTTAGAGAGCATCAGTCGTGAGTTAAAGAACAAGGTTATCTTAGCGGCAGGAAAGATGCATGCGTCCGGAGTGATCTCAGAAGGTGCAGACCGGATTATAACGAAGGAGGATATTCAGGAATTTGTACTGGCAGGAGCAGATATCATTCTGCTGCCGGCGCCGGGAACCGTCCCCGGTATTTCGGTAGAATATATCAGAGAACTGGTATCCTACGCCCATTCGCTTGGTGTATTAACCATTACCGCAATCGGAACCTCTCAGGAGGGTGCCGATGTTAATACCATAAGGCAGATTGCATTGATGTGTAAGATGACAGGAACGGACCTGCACCACATTGGTGATACCGGCTATCCGGGTACTGCGATACCTGAGAATATTATGGCTTATTCCATTGCAATCCGAGGAGTCAGACATACCTATCATAGAATGGCATTATCCATAAACCGATAGAGAATAAGCATGCATATAATAAATTGATTAATAATTATTAAACAAGAGGTGTCATCATGGAAGCATTCGAATACATAGTAATAAAAATAGATGGAGATTACGCACATCTTCGTAGGATTGACCAGCCGGAGGGTGATCTGAAGTTGGTGGCAAGAGCAATCTTACCGCCGCAGATTCTGGAAGGCACACAGCTGCGGTATGAATATCTGGAATACAGTATCATAGAGGAATAAATCTCCTATGAGATACGTATCGATATTATTGCAGATGGTTTCAAGGCGTTGAATGACAATTGATATTTTCTTGAAATTTCTGTATAATTGAGGTAATTGGATGAACGAGAAACTAAGACATCAAACTTAAGGTGTACATCTTATGAAAACATATAGAGTATTATAATCATCTAGAATGAATATATAGAATGGAGGGCATGTATGCTTAAATATATTGTTCTGTTCAAATTTCGAGATCCTGAGGAGTGCCTTGCAACCGTAATTGAACAGCTTCACAGTATGGAAGGAAGGATACCGGAGATTCTATCCATGGAGACAGGGATAGATCTGTGGCATAATGGAGATCGAAGCTATGATCTTGCACTCATTTGTACCTTCAAGGACATGGAAGCAGTAGCTATTTATGATAAACATCCCTATCATGAGAAGGTAAGAGAATATATTTATGCTCACAGATTAGATGGCAAAACAGTTATTTATGAGGTCTGAGAGATTTGGTGTAATAACATAATTACAAGACAGATCGGAGCTAGTTATGAGGAAAAGTAATATTGGGGGTATTATTATTGCAGCTAGTACAAGCAGAGCCAAGCCGATGCTTAAGCTTGGATCTATTCCTGTTGTCAAAAGGATCGTTCTGACCTTTCAACAAGCGGAAGTATTTCCTATCGTTGTCATCACCGGAACGCAGGAAGAGGAAGTAAGGCACGAACTGTCCGAATTTGGTGTGGTTTTTATTAAGAATGAAAATTGTGAAGATGCAACCTTATATGAATCGCTGAAAATTGGTCTTCATTAT
>JAGFXQ010000030.1 GCA_017861355.1 Bacillota bacterium | reverse complement strand
GAATCAATCTCATCATAGATAATTCCGGTGACGAAATCATCCTTTTTATAAGGGGATTCTTTGGAAAGCATGTCATAGACTTTCATGGTTGCACAAAGCCGACTGCTTTTATCAACATAGAGTGAGATAAGTACTTGATCTCCCTCTTCCACCTTTCTGGTCTGTTCCTTATAAGGTAGTAGTAGATCCTTCATCAGACCCCAGCCTAAAAAGGCTCCGACCGTGCTTACTTCTTTTACTTTTAAAACAGCTAGTCCACCAAGAGTAACGGGAACCTTTGCCGTGGTTGCAATCTCTCTGTCTTCGGAATCCTTATACAGGAATACCTCCAAATGATCGCCTACGACGCAACCTTCGGGAACTTCCTTGATCGGAAGCAGTATCGTGTGCTTGGAATCTTTGCCATCTGCACTCAAATACATACCGAAGTCCGTCTTCTTTACAACCTCTAGGTTTTGATATTTTCCTAATTCTATCATAATTGTTATCCTTTCTTTCTATCATTAGGATATGTGTTTTCCTATAAATTCAACAATGGAATAAGGCTTCTCACTCACTGAGTCTAAAAGGATGAGGTATTTATCCTCTTCCCTAATAACCTTAGGAATGATACAATCACCAAGCACTGCCTGCATTCGATATTCTACCCTCATGGATCTAATCATAAAATTATCTGGAAGGTATTGTTCCGCCATACGGATATATTGTCCATTGTTCACATGATGATACGAGTCTATATTCGATTTTACAACGGTGAGAGGAGTCTGGGATTCGAACTGCCCTTCTGTGTCGATCTTGCGGTCTGCATACTCCATCGGGTAAGGAGGTTCCACGGTATAACCGTTCAGATCTGCCGGGATTCTAACCGGCCTTTGGGTTTGTGTATCGAGATATACCCATACAGAGTTAGCAACAGCAAGTATTTCCTTATCGGTATTCATCATAACAAAATTACGATATCCATAAAAGCCCTTAAAATCATAAGGCCAGGTTCCTACCATGATCTCATCACCAAGGTGGATCGGATGAAGTAGCTGTAACTGCCAGCTATTTAATAACCAAACACGGTTCTTAGAGCTTAAGAATGCTAATCCTCGGTTCATATCCTCGGATTGGAAGGTACTACAATCCTGAAAGTAATTTATAATAGACGAGGGATCCATAATTCCCTTTTGATGATTTAACTCGGTGTATCGAACTCTGCTATTGAAACTATACATGTGAGAACTGCCTTTCTAAGTCATAACAAATTAAAAGCCTGTCTTATTATACAGGAAAGCTTTTTCTAACCATTTCTCTATTATAGCATTTTTTACGATTTTTCCATAGCTTTTTTTGTATTTATAAAGAATTTATGATTTCAAGGAAAAGTGCTGGAATTCTTAATATATATTTGTTATAATAAGCTTGTTTATGAAGGAGGGATAATTAATTGGACTCGATAGAGTATTATGATAAGAACGCAGTGGAGTATTTCGAAAGAACAGTAGATATCAATATGCAGAACTGGTGGGATCTTTTCACAGAACAATTACCGGAAGGAGCAAGTGTCTTGGATCTGGGCTGTGGTTCAGGCAGAGACAGCGCATATTTTATTTCCTGTGGCTACGATGTAACTGCGATGGATGCATCTGAAGAAATGTGTGATTTAGCCAGTATACATATCGGACAGGATGTATTACATCTATCATTTGCTGAAATGGATTTTAATGAGGTGTTTGACGGAATATGGGCATGTGCATCTTTATTGCATGTACCTAGCGATGAGATAGATACGATATTATCAAAAGTAATTAACAGCTTAAAGATAAATGGTGTTCTCTTCATGTCGTTCCGTTACGGTGAATACGAAGGTGAGAGGGATGGTCGTTATTATACCGACTATCGTACGAAGACCTTGAAGGAACTGATCGGCAGATATGAGAACCTGGAGATAATAGACCTGGACAAATGCGAAGATGTTGTAGATAAGAATAATTCTGAATGGCTTTTTGCATTGGTTCGAAGAATTGAATTAGAATAAAACAATTAAAAAATATGACAATGATTAGTATAATCATTGTCATATTTTAAAATAATCATATTATTGTGCCGAATCAAACTTTCATGTCGAAATTCTTGCCGACGTTAGGATTAACGGATTGCTCCATCATCTTCACGATACCTTCTCCGGACTGCGCATAGTTGTCCAGACTTTTAGCGAGGACAGCAGTACCAATTACGGAATTACTACCTGACATAGTAACAGGATTCGGGGTTAAGGAAGAGATTGTCATAAGGTACTCCTTTCTTGCGACCCACAATGAATAATCTGCTATCAATAAGTAATAATGTTACTGAACATTCTGTATTATTAGGATACCATGAACATTGAGATGTTCATCGCAAACAAATTTGCAGTAAGTTCACTACGATTTTATTATAACATAGATTCTTTTTAAGTCAAATAAGTTAATGTTAACATTTTATGAATAGAGTATCAAAGGAGGAATTAGCAATGGTTTATGATGTGATTATTATCGGCTCGGGTCCGGCAGGGCTTGCTGCAGCAATATATGCAAAAAGAGCAGAACTGAGTGTTATAGTGATTGAGAAAGCGGGACTAAGTGGTGGCCAGATTATTAACACTTATGAAGTAGATAACTATCCGGGAACACCTGGGATCAGTGGTTTTGAATTAAGTACCAAATTCCGTGAACATGCAGATAAGCTGGAGACCACGTTTGTCAATGGTGAAGTGACAGATTTTGTTTTGGAGGGCGATTTAAAAGTTGTGACCTTGGATAACGGTTCGCAGTATAAAGCAAAGACGGTTGTTATTGCAACCGGAGGGGCGCCTCGTCATCTTGGTGTTGAAGGAGAAGAGAAGCTATCGGGTATGGGTGTATCTTACTGTGCAACCTGCGACGGAGCCTTCTTCAAGAATAAAGCGGTAGCGGTCATCGGTGGTGGTGATGTAGCGGTTGAGGATGCTATCTTTCTGGCGAGAATCTGCAAACAGGTATATGTAATTCATAGAAGAGATCAATTTCGTGCTTCTAAGAGTATCTCTTCAAGACTACTTGCACTTGAGAATGTGACTGTTCTCTGGGATAGTGTAGTTGAGAAGATCAATGGCAATGAAAATGTTGAAACAATAGACGTGAAGAATCTGAAGACGAGTGAGAATACAAGCTATGATGTTGCAGGTGTATTCATAGCGGTAGGTTATATGCCGAACTCGGATATCTACAAAAAAGTAGTTGCTGCAGATGATGCAGGTTACATCATCGCTGGTGAAAATTGTGAAACGAATATTCCTGGTATTTTTGTTGCAGGTGATGTTCGTACGAAGGAGCTTCGCCAAATCATAACAGCGGCATCCGATGGTGCCAATGCAATTACAGCAGTAGAAAGATATTTGAATAATTTGGAATAACCAAAATATGACATAACATTGCTAAATCGAATGAAACTCGGCATTTATTAAAATTATATGTCGTTTTAATTTGTTTATTATTGACACAATCTGACGTATTTGCTATAATTATCTCAAACGTATTTAATAATTTTGTAATATTTCGTGTTACAAAATATTAAAAGGAACAAGACATGACAAATCAGAGGGTGAAATACGGTTTGTCTAACAAGCGTGAGTGCTTTGTTACGTGGGAGGTAATTGATACATGAGAAGAGCTAAGGCTATGAAGACGGTGTTGTTTATTGCTTCAGCCGCATTATATATTGCAATTCCAGCGACAGCTGCGAAGGCGGATACGATTCCGACCGAACAGGGTGTTGCTGGTTTTGCTTATTTATTAGACAATTATTATTTGTCTTGTGAGGCCGATACAGTTACAGCCGATAAGACCTTAATTAATATTTTAAAGACGGAGATCATTTCTCCCTATGCTAATCTGGGAGTATCCGTTGCAGATAATTATGTGAATGTAAGAAGCAAGCCATCCATCGACAGTGAAGTTGTCGGTAAGCTTTATCGAGGATGTGCAGCAGATATCTTAGAGTACTTAGACGGTGATTGGGTAAAGATCCAATCCGGTGATGTAAAAGGTTACATAGCTTCCAATTTTCTTGCAATCGGACATGATGCAGAGGCAATGGTCGATGAGTATGCAACTCAATTTGCCACAGTAAATACCCAGACTTTAAGAGTTAGAAAAGAAATGAGTGTCGATTCTCAGATACTGACATTGATTCCGAAGGGTGAAACTTATCCGGTGAAAAAGGATTATGGCGAGTGGGTTGAGATCGTATTAGGCACGGACGATGAGACCGGCGGAGACTTTACCGGATTTATCTCCAAGGAATATGTTGAGATGACAGTTGAATTCAAATTTGCGATTTCTGTAGAAGAAGAGCAAAGAATTCTTCGTGAACAGCAGGAAGCGGAGCGTGCAGAAGCTGAGCGAAAAGCAAAGCTTGCACAGGAAGAAGCAGAGCGTAAGGAAGCTGCAAGAAAAGCCGAAGAAGATAAGAAGAATTCAAGCAGCTCAAATAATACTCCTTCTAAGAGTGAAAGCCATGAGAATACCGGTTCTAATTCCGGTCTTCGCGGTGAGATTATAGAATATGCACAGAAGTTTGTAGGCAATCGATATGTATGGGGCGGCGAGAGCTTAACCAAGGGAGCTGATTGCTCCGGATTTGTACAAGCTGTCTATGCCGACTTTGGATATTCCATTCCACGAGTGTCCCGTGATCAGGCATCTTCTGCTGGTAGGAGAGTAGGCGAATCAGAGATGCTTCCAGGCGATTTGGTATTCTATACCAATAGCAGTGGCAATGTAAATCATGTTGCAATGTATATCGGCAATGGAATGATTGTTCATGCAGCAAACTCAAGACAGGGTATCATAAGATCCAATGTTAAGTATCGAGATATCTATTGTGTGAGAAGAATCGTTAATTAAGTGGTTTACACAATAACATAGCAATAAATAATCTGACAGGGTCCTAATCTTAGGATCCTGTTTTTATGCCTCTCAATAATACGCACTATTTATAAAGTCTATCCTTTGAGATAGTTTGTGCCAAGTGCGTTCTCAGTACTTTGATTACGCAGGCACAAACTTGGAAGTGTGAATTATGCCACTTAATAATTCGCACTATTGTCTTATTGGAAAATTGTAAAAAGTATGCTAAGATGGAATAGTATAGATAGTGTATGGGACGATTATCAATCAGCGAGTATAAGGAGCGGGTGTTATGACTGATAGTGAGATGAAAGATAGGAGAAAGTATAAAAGGCTACCAATCGAACTTCATTTGGAAGTGGATGAGGTTTTTAAGCAGGATCATATTGTTATTAAGGATTTAAACGCTTCCGTTTCGGTAACAGATATCTCTAGGAGTGGAATCGGCTTTATCAGTGAAGGGAGTCTTCCTTTGGGATACTATTTTCGAGGACGGATTAATCTCGGGGATGGAGATTTTTTCTATGTGGTGCTTCAAATTGTGCGGGCTCATATATCTGAAAATAGTTATAAGATCTATGGAGCTGAGTTTGTAGGCCTTGCACCCTTCTTGGCAGATAAGGTAGATAAATATGAAAAAAAAATGAATAGAGGGGAAATCAAACTGGAAGACCATCCGGCGAGTAATCCTTAAGAAGTCTTATAACAGGAGGTGTAGCATTCATCTCCTGTTTTTTATATCATAGGAAACTGCGTCCTATACTTTAGTCTCTATATCTAGGGATTGCCTCATGTGCAGAATGCATAAAATATTTGAACTACATTAATTGGGATAATAAGTAAGCTTACTCAAGAGTGTTATGAATAATCTTTAAATTGGTTAAATTTACGATACGTTTTCAGTGTTATGAAATGAAAAAAGATTATCATAAATTCCTATTGACAAACAATGTTATGTACATAATGCACAAACGAAGTATCTAGAATGTAAAAATATGGGTAATTAAAGGTTCAATTATACAATTTATAAAAAAGTTATCCACAGGCAAGAAGCCTTGTTTTTGGATAAAAGGAAGTTATACACCGATTTATCCACATTATCCACATTTAGAAACTACTCGTGTCGCACAGGGAAAAAGGTGTCAATAACGAAAGTGCGTTTTGTAACTTATGATAAATCGTATTTTAGGTACTTAAACTTGAATTATTGTACTTGACAATACAGTTGTCGGACAATAGTTAAAACATTGACGCATTTGGTTGTAAATTCGACAATTTGGGTAAAGTAGTAAAGATTATACAAATATTTATGAATATTGATATAGTTTCTCTTGGTTTGGTATCATATTGGCTAATAGAAAGACAGCTTTGGGTAATAATATTTTTAGTAGCTTGTCACTTCTTGTGGCATATGGTATAATAAGGATAGCATAGAAGTGTTAATGCTAACAAGAAAGCAAAAAGGAGTTGGGCATTATGCGTTATATTATCAGCGGTAAGAACATTGATGTAACTGAAGGCTTAAAGACGGCTGTATATGAAAAGATTGGTAAACTTGAGAGATACTTTACTCCTGACACTGAAATTCATGTGACACTCAGCGTAGAAAAAGAAAGACAGAAAATCGAAGTGACAATTCCTGTTAAGGGGAATATAATTAGAGCAGAGCAAGTAAGTAATGATATGTATGTATCCATCGACTTGGTGGAAGAGATTATTGAGCGTCAATTAAGAAAATACAAGAATAAATTAATAGATCACAAGCAAGCATCCACGAATTTTAATCAAGCTTTCATGGAAGATGATTATTATGAAGATGATACAATCAAGATTGTTAAAACAAAAAGATTTGCGATTAAACCGATGGACGCTGAGGAAGCATGTGTTCAGATGGAGCTTTTAGGACATAGCTTTTATGTGTTCCGTAATGCTCAGACAGATGAGGTTAACGTAGTTTATAAGAGAAAGGGCAATACCTACGGTCTCATCGAACCCGAATATTAAGATAGAATCTAGTTAAATCTAATGATAGGAGCTGCTTCCGGAGCAAGACCGGGACAGCTCCTTTCTTATTTCAAAACATATGATTCCGGACAGGCAAGAAAATTAAGTTGAATAGTATCAAGGTAAATGTTACAATACTAGTTGAACGATTTTGGGATCAAATTTGGAACAGTACAGGAGTGAACAAGAATGGGAATTATAGAAAAAGTATTTGGTACTCACAGCGAGCGAGAAGTGAAGCGTGTATTGCCAATCGTAGACAAGATAGAAGCATTGGAACCAGAATACGTAAAGTTAACAGATGAAGAACTCAAAGCAAAAACGACCGAATTCACAAATAGACTTAAGAATGGGGAAACCCTCGATGATATATTAGTAGAAGCTTATGCAACAGTCAGAGAAGCTTCTAAGAGAGTAATCGGACTCAGACATTTCCGGGTACAGCTGATTGGTGGTGTAATCCTTCATCAAGGACGTATCACAGAGATGCGTACCGGTGAAGGTAAGACATTAGTTGCTACACTGCCTTCTTATCTGAATGCATTAGAAGGAAAAGGTGTACATGTTGTAACCGTAAACGATTACCTTGCAAAACGTGACTCTGAGTGGATGGGCCGTATCCATGAGTTCCTTGGAATGAAGGTCGGAGTTATTCTGAATAGTATGGAGAAGGATGAGCGCCGTGCTGCTTATGCGTGCGACATCACCTATGCTACGAACAACGAGCTAGGCTTTGATTATCTGAGAGATAACATGGTTATCTACAAAGAACAATTGGTTCAGAGAGATCTGCATTATGCAATTATCGATGAGGTTGACTCCATCTTGATTGATGAAGCGAGAACACCACTCATCATCTCAGGACAAAGCGGAAAATCCACCGAACTGTATCGTGTGTGTGATATCCTTGCAAGACAGTTAAGCAAGGGAACGGCCAGTGCCGAACTTACCAAGATGGCAGCCATTATGAAGGAAGACATTGAGGAGACCGGTGACTTTATCGTAAATGAAAAGGAGAAGAATGTTCACCTCACGGAAGATGGCGTGAAGAAGGTGGAACGCTTCTTTAATCTGGAGAATTTGGCTGACCCGGAAAATCTTGAGATACAGCATAATATTATTCTTGCTCTGAGAGCTCACAACCTGATGTTCCGGGATAAGGATTATGTGGTTAAGGATGATGAAGTTCTGATCGTAGATGAATTTACCGGTCGTATTATGCCCGGAAGACGCTATAGTGATGGTCTGCATCAAGCAATTGAAGCCAAGGAGAATGTTAAAGTAAAGCGTGAGAGTAAAACTCTTGCAACGATTACCTTCCAGAACTTCTTTAATAAGTATATTAAGAAATGTGGTATGACAGGTACTGCTTTAACAGAAGAGAAGGAATTTAGAGAAATCTACGGAATGGACGTTATTGAGGTTCCTACCAATGTCTCAATTGCTCGTATGGATTTACAGGATGCTGTATATAAGACAAGAAAAGAAAAGCTGAATGCGATTATCAGAGAGATCATTGCAGCTCATCAGAAGGGGCAGCCGGTTCTGGTCGGAACGATCACGATTGAGTCTTCGGAAGAAATTAGTGCAATATTGAAGAAACACAATGTTCCTCATAAAGTACTCAATGCGAAATTCCATGAGTTAGAGGCGGAAATAGTTGCAGATGCTGGTCAATTTGGTGCAGTAACGATTGCTACCAATATGGCAGGTCGTGGTACAGATATTAAGCTTGGTGAAGGTGTAGTAGAAGTCGGCGGTTTAAAAATTATCGGTACGGAGCGTCATGAAGCAAGACGTATTGATAACCAGCTGCGTGGTCGTGCCGGTCGACAAGGTGATCCCGGTGAATCGCGCTTCTTTATCTCACTGGAAGATGATCTGATGCGTTTATTCGGTTCGGAGAGACTGATGGGAATCTTTAATTCCTTAGGCCTTCAGGAGGGTGAGCAGATTGAGCACAAGATGCTTACCAATGCAATCGAGAAAGCACAACAAAGAATAGAGAGTAACAACTTCGGTATCAGAAAGAATTTGCTAGAATACGATCAGGTTAATAATGAACAAAGAGAGATTATTTACGAGGAACGAAGACGAGTTCTGGACGGCGAGAGCATGAGAGACACGATCTACCACATGATTACCGATACGGTAGAAGGTTGTGTTAATACCAGCATCAGTGATGATCAGTCACCGCAGGATTGGGATTTAGAAGAACTCAATGATCTTCTGCTTCCGGTCATTCCGTTAAATCCGGTTCGTCTTGATGAAAAGCAGCTTAGAGGTATCAGCAAGAATGATCTTTTACAGCAATTGAAGGAAGACGCAGTGAAGCTGTATGAAGCGAAGGAAGCTGAGTTCCCTGAGATTGAACAAATCAGAGAAATCGAACGTGTCATCTTGCTTAAGGTAATTGATCGTAAGTGGATGGATCACATTGATGATATGGATCAGATGCGTCAGGGTATCGGTCTTCAGGCCTATGGCCAACGTCAGCCAATCGTGGAATACAAATTCCAAGGGTTTGAGATGTTTGATGCTATGACCTCTGCAATCAGAGAAGATACCATCAAGGCATTACTTCATGTTCGTATAGAACAAAAGGTTGAAAGAGAGCAAGTAGCTAAAGTTACCGGTACCAACCGTGATGACAGTGTGGCAAATGCTCCGGTAAAACGTACTACGAAAAAAGTACAGCCGAACGATCCCTGTCCCTGCGGAAGCGGAAGAAAATACAAGCATTGCTGCGGCAGAAACGCATAGTACTGAGAGATGTATAAATATTGTAATTACGCATAAACATTAAAAAGTTAAATAACATAACTCACATTTTGCATCGCTAAAATGTGAGTTATGTACTGTTTTAAGCTGATTTTTTTGATTTGTTTGTGTTAAATGAAGAAATACTGCATTTATATGCAAAATATGTTGAGATTTTATAAATAGTAATATATAATACAGTAAAGAGGTGATTTTAGTGGTTGAGTTAGATCAGTATAAATATACATTGAGTACCTACGAAAAGCCATTGATTGAAGTGGGGGATTCACTTTGACCTCGCTAATAAGAGCTTAAGGGTCAATGAAATCGAGCAAACGATGGAAGAAGCCGGGTTTTGGGATAATAATGATAAAGCCCAGGTCTATATGAAGGAATTAAAGAACCTCAAGGATACGATTGAGGAATATAATCATTTGAAAAGAGACTTTGATGATGTTCAGACCTTAATTCAAATGGGTTATGAGGAGAATGATTCGAGCCTGATTCCGGAGATTGAAGAAGCCTTAAACATTTTTATTAAGGATCTGGAAGAACTGAAATTACGAACTCTATTATCCGGTGAATATGATAAATATAATGCAATTATCACTCTGCATGCCGGTGCAGGCGGAACAGAAAGCTGCGATTGGGCGAGTATGTTATGCCGAATGTACCAAAGATGGGCGGATAAGAAGGGCTTTACAACGGAAATGATTGATTTTCTGGATGGTGATGAGGCGGGTCTTAAATCAGTAACCTTAGAGGTGAGCGGTGAGAATGCGTATGGCTATTTGAAATCCGAGCGTGGGGTGCACCGACTGGTGCGAATTTCCCCATTTAATGCAGCTGGTAAGAGACAGACCTCCTTTGTATCCTGCGATGTAATGCCGGATATTGAGGATGACACCGGAATTGAGATCGATGAAGAGGATCTGAGAATTGATACCTATCGTTCCAGTGGTGCCGGTGGACAGCATGTCAATAAAACGTCATCTGCTATTCGAATCACCCACCTTCCGACCAATATAGTTGTTCAATGCCAGAATGAGCGTTCTCAGCTTCAGAACAAGGATAAGGCGATGAAGATGTTGAAGGCGAAGCTGTACCTTCTGAAACAGCAAGAAAATCTGGAGAAGATATCCGGCATCCGAGGTGAAGTGAAAGACATTGCTTGGGGTAACCAGATACGATCCTATGTTATGCAACCATATACGTTGGTGAAAGATCATCGTACGAATGAAGAAGTGGGTAATGCTATCAATGTACTGGATGGTAATCTTGATCCGTTTATCAACGCATATCTAAAGTGGAACGCACAAAATAACAACAGCAAAGATTCCTAAAGGAGGGGTACTTATGCAAAGCACAAAGCAGGCAGTATTCATGCTTGGAGACAAAGAATATGGAATGGACATTATGGAAGTTAACATCATCGAGAAGTTCATGAATATTGAACCGGTAGCAAGCTTTCCAAACAACATAAAAGGAATTATCAGACTCAGAGGGGATGTAATTCCGGTTTATAGTCTTCGTAGAAAATTTGGTTTAGAGGATGTTGCATCAACCGATGATACAAGATTTATCATCACAATCTCGAATAATATTCAGATTGCATATGAAGTTGATAAGATGTCCGAGATCGTTCTATTTGAAGATGAGCAAATCTTTGAAGTCCCTGAGATTGTAAAAAGTAAAGATACTTCTTATATGAAACAGGTGACAAATATTGATGATCGTTTGATTGTGGTTCTGGATCATGATGGAATATTAACAGAAGATGAGCAGAATAAAATCAAGGTGGTCATTAACAAATAATTTATTCGGTTGTTAGTTCGGGAGATCAATATCTCCCAAAAAGAAAGGGAGATAAAGAATGAAGAAGAAATTTATATGTATGGCTGTCGTTACAGCTATGACGGTATCTATGCTTGCCGGTTGCGCAAAAAAAGAAGATGATACTTTAATTGTAGGTACCGAGGCTGGTTTTGCTCCTTATGAGTACATGGAAGGTGATAAGGTTGTCGGTGTTGATATGGATATTGCACAGGCAATTGCGGATGCGATGGGTAAGAAGCTTGAGATTAAGAATATGGACTTTGATGGTGCCTTACTCGCAGTTCAGAATGGTACGGTAGATTTTGTTGCTGCAGGTGTATCTGTAAATGACGAACGTAAGAAAGTAATGGATTTCTCAACTGATTATGTAGATTCCACTGAGGTGGTTGTAGTTAATAAGGCAACACCAGCAGTAAGTGCAGTATCAGATGATGACTTAACCGATAAAGTAGTAGGTGTTCAACAGGGTAACATCGCAGATTTCTATGTATCCGGTCTTACTGCAAAGGAAGTGAAGCGCTATACCAAGTTTGCTCAGGCAGCAGAGGATCTGAAGAACAATAAGATCGATTGTATCGTTATGGATCAGTTCCCGGCAGAAGAATTGGTGGCTGCAAATGCAGAATTATCTATTCTTGACGGAGCCTTATTCCAGGATAAGTATGCCATTGCAGTAAAGAAAGATAATACCGCATTATTAGATGAGATCAATAAGGTTATCAAAGATCTTAAGGATACCGGAAAGATTGAAGAGTTTACAGCAAATCATACGAACAAGTAATATCAACTTGAATTCTAGAATGAACTAGGGGGCTGTTATCAATATCAACAGCCTCTATCTTTGTTTTTGTATCAGATTTTACTTAGCTTGTTATGAATAAATAATACTAGGAGGTAGGAAAGTGTTAGAGAGATTACGCGAATCCTTTTATAATGCACTCATCCCGGATCAGCGCTATCTTGCATATTTGGATGGTCTTAAGGTAACCCTTTTGATATCATTTTTTGCAATCTTATTGGGTATCTTCATCGGTATACTGGTAGCTGTTGTTAAGGTAACCGCGATGAATTCGAAGATGAGATGGTTGGTGGCTGTTTGTAACGTATATATCAATATTATTCGTGGAACACCGTTGATGGTACAGCTATTAATTATCTACAATCTTATTTTTACATCAAGAAGCACAAATGAACTTTTAGTCGGAGCAGTCTGCTTTGGTATTAATTCCGGAGCTTATGTGGCAGAAATTATCCGTGCCGGAATTGAATCTATTGACCGTGGACAGATGGAAGCGGGACGTTCTCTTGGATTGAATTATTTACAGACGATGAGATTAATTATCTTACCGCAGGCTATTCGTAACATTCTGCCGGCACTAGGTAACGAATTCATAGTGTTGATTAAAGAGACCTCAGTTGCAGGTGTGATCGCGGTGACCGACTTAACAAAGGCCGCTCAATACGTAGGCTCGCGTACCTGGGATATCCTGCCTCCGCTTGTGATTGCCGCTGCATGTTACTTGGTTTTAGTCATGGGCTTGTCTAAAGTATTAAGTATCTTTGAGAGGAGGTTGTCAAAGGGTGATCGTCACTAAGAATCTAAAAAAAGCATTTGGAAGTCATATGGTATTAAATGGAATTGACGAAACAATCAATAAAGGTGAAAAAGTAGTTGTTATCGGCCCTTCTGGTTCTGGAAAGTCAACCTTTCTCCGTTGCTTAAACCTTTTGGAGGTTCCTACCGATGGTGAGATTTGGTTTGAGGGAGTAAATATTACCGATAAGAAATCAGATATCAATAAGATCCGTTGTAAGATGGGTATGGTATTTCAACAGTTTAACCTCTTTCCTCATCTGTCTGTGTTAGAGAATATTACTCTGGCACCCGTACAACATGGAATGATGACGAAGGAACAGGCAGAAAGTAAGGCTTACGAATTATTGCAACGTATCGGATTAACCGAGAAAGCGAATGCATATCCGAACCAGCTGTCAGGTGGACAGAAGCAGCGTATCGCAATTGTTCGTGCTCTTGCAATGAATCCGGATGTAATGTTGTTTGATGAACCGACATCTGCTCTCGATCCTGAGATGGTTGGTGAGGTTCTTGATCTGATGGCTCAGTTGGCAGACGAGGGAATGACCATGGTAGTGGTAACACACGAGATGCGTTTCGCGAAAAAAGTGGCAACCCGCATCCTTTTCATGGACGAGGGAATGATCGTAGAGCAGAATACGCCGGATAAATTCTTTGATCATCCGACTCATCCCAGACTGCAGGAGTTTTTATCTAAGATATTATAATTAATAAGATAAAACTATATAGGGCTGTTGCATAATTCTAAATGAAAAAGGATTATGCAGCAGCCTTGTTGCTGTTCCATGGAATATGGTTTGTGAAGGACATAAGATAGAATTTATTTTTATACAAATAAATCAGTATTTATACTATGGTTTCAAGCATTTGTAACAAATCTTTATTTTTTCGATAGAAGATGGTAAAATGCTATTGCATTATGAATAAATATATGGTAGTATATCTTTCTTAGAAAGACAATTGTATTTGATATACATACAGTTGAAAATGTTTTGTATCTATACTACCCTGGAAAACCTCAGGAGGTGTTAAACAAATGAAAGATGATCAGTATTTTATTGTAAAAAAAAAGGCGGTACCAGAGGTGCTGCTCAAGGTTGTTGAAGCAAAGAGGCTTCTTGATTCGGAGAGAGTGATGACAGTTCAAGAGGCGACCGATGCTGTAGAAATCAGCAGAAGTTCATTTTATAAATATCGTGATGACATTTTCCCGTTTTATGAGAATACACGAGGCAAGACAATTACCTTTATGCTTCAGATGGATGATAAGCCTGGATTACTGTCTAAGGTTCTTAATCAGGTAGCTAAGTGCGAGGCGAATATACTTACGATTCATCAGAGTATTCCGGTTAACGGAATTGCTCTGTTAACCTTGAGTGTTGAAATATTACCGCAGTCGGACAGCACTTCATCTATGATTGACTCGATTGAAGCAATGGATGGCGTACATTATGTAAAACTGGTATCTAGAGAATAATGTGAATTTTTAAAAGCATAAAATTCACATAAGAAGAACTGCGAAGCGCGTACATTGGTACTCGCTCCTTGTTCTTCCGGGTTGTACCTGCGAAATCCTCGGTACAAACTTTATCATATACTTAAATATTTACGAGATTTCAACAAAGGTAATGAAAGTTACAGCAGAACAGGAGGAGCAGTGATGATAAATATAGCAGTCTTAGGATATGGCACGATTGGTTCCGGTGTTGTAGAAGTACTCGGAATTAATGGTGAAAGCATTAAGAAGAGGGCAGGAGATCAGATTAATATTAAATATATTCTGGATCTTAGAGAATTTCCGGGAGATCCAATCATGGAAAAGCTGGTTCATAGCATTGATGTCATCTTGGATGATCCTGAGATTAATATCGTCGTGGAAGTAATGGGAGGCGTGGAGCCGGCCTATACTTTCGTTAAGCAAGCATTGCTCAGAGGCAAGAGTGTTGTAACCTCCAATAAGGAATTGGTAGCCAAGCACGGAGCCGAGCTTTTGGATCTGGCGAAGGAACGAAACTTGAATTTTCTGTTTGAAGCAAGTGTTGGCGGGGGCATTCCGATTATCCGACCCTTGAATCAATCCCTGACTGCGGATGAAATTGTTGAAATTACCGGTATTTTGAATGGTACTACGAATTATATATTATCTAAAATGAGTGAAGATGGTCTTGATTTTGACACCGCATTAGCCAATGCTCAGAAGATGGGATATGCGGAACGCAACCCGGCGGCAGATGTCGAGGGACATGATGCTTGCAGAAAGATTGCAATTCTATCTTCGCTTGCTTTTGGAATGCAGGTGGACTTTGAGGATATTTATACAGAAGGTATTACGAAGATCACTGACACCGATATCAAATATGCGAAAGTACTGGGTGCAAGGATTAAGCTCTTTGCTTCCAGCATCCGTGGAAATGATTCGCATGTTCATGCAATGGTGGCACCGGTACTGATCAAAGCAAATCATCCTTTGTTCAGTGTAAATGACGTTTTTAATGGAATCTTTGTCAGGGGAAATGTAATCGGTGATGTTATGTTCTATGGCAGCGGTGCCGGAAAGCTTCCGACCGCCAGCGCAGTAGTAGCGGATGTGGTAGATGCAGCAAAACATATCGGTAAGAATATATGGACCATTTGGAGTAGTAAGAAGCTTGAACTTACTGATATCAATCAAGTACAGCATCGCTTCCTTATCCGTGTTGCCGGTGAGATAGAGAAGGCAAAGGCAGAGGCGAATAAACTGTTTGGAGAGGTAGAAGAAGTGATGGTTCCTGAGATTACCGGAGAGTATGCATTTATCACCGGAAGCATCACGGAACAAGAAATGAAAGAGAAGAAGGAATTCTTAGATGGTGTGGTTAGCATTATCCGTGTAAGATTTTAATTTAATAAATAAGAGTAAGTTTATTATTCTATGAAAGACATAAGAAAACAGCATGCACATTGCATAGAAAACTTTATGTTCATAAGAAAGGACTTGATGATATGAAGTACATTGTTGTTCTTGGTGACGGCATGGCTGACGAACCGTTAGCTGCACTGGACAACAGAACACCACTGATGGCGGCACATACTCCCCAGATGGATCAATTAGCTAGGCGATCTGAGCTGGGGATTGCACATACGATACCGGAAGGCATGAAACCCGGGAGTGACACTGCTAATCTTGCTGTTCTGGGATATGATCCTAAGATATATTATTCCGGACGTTCTCCGCTAGAAGCGCTTAGTATCGGAGTAGATATGAAGCCGACAGACATTGCCCTCCGTTGTAATGTGGTAACTTTATCCGAGGAGGAGATACCCTATGAACAAAGGACGATTCTGGATCATAGTGCGGGGGAGATTTCAACCGAGGAGGCAGCAGTACTCATCGAGGCGGTTCGGAAGGAACTTGAAAATGATATTTTTAAGTTCTATGTAGGAACCAGCTACCGACATCTGACCATCTGGGATCA
>JAGFXQ010000186.1 GCA_017861355.1 Bacillota bacterium | reverse complement strand
AGGACCATAGAGAACGCTATTACAGCGATGCTTACCGTGTTCCGGCGAATCTGGGATTGGATTATGAATGGTTTGCTGCGGATGAATGGGAAAGTCAATGTGCAAATAAGATCCAGAATTTCTTCTGCAATACCGTGAACGGCAGAAATGATATGGTCTATGAAATCGACGGAACTATTATTGAAGAGAAGGCATTGCATCCGGTAGCGATTATTGCAACCAATGCAGAAGCATCATTGGCAAGTAGTGGTGCGTATCAGAAGGAGTGTGTTGACCTCTTTTGGAATACGCCGCTTCGTACGGGAGAGCGACGCTATTATGACAATTGCCTATATCTGTTTGCACTTCTTGCATTAAGCGGAAACTATAGAATTTACCGTTAATGCAGAGAGAATAATTGGAAAACACCCGTATAAGGGTTTGTTTCATATATAATAAATAATTATGCTTTTAAGGGAAGCAAGTATGTATCAGCGCTGCGTACACATACTTGAGATGCTCGAAGCCTCGAATGGGGAGGTAAATATGAATTACGGTTATTTTAATGAGAAAGACAAGGAATATGTGATTACGAGACCGGATACTCCGGCACCCTGGGCAAATTACCTGGGTTCACCGGAATACGGCGCAATTATCTCAGGAAATGCCGGTGGCTATAGCTTCGTAAAGAGTGGTGCCAACGGAAGAATTAGCCGTTACATCTTTAATCAGGAGGATAAACCGGGGAGATATGTTTATCTGCGTGATGATGATACGAAGGATTATTGGTCCGCATCCTGGCAGCCGGTTGGTAAGCCATTAACCGAGTACTCCAGTCAGTGTCATCATGGTACGGCATACACCACGATTAAAGCAAAATACAAGGGAATTGAATCCGAGGTATTATATTATGTTCCTCTGAATAAGACCCATGAGGTATGGAAGGTTACTCTGAAAAATGCCGGAGATCAGCCCCGTAACATCTCAACTTTTGGATTTGTAGAATTCACGAATGAGAGTAATTATGAGAATGATCAGGTGAACCTGCAGTATACACTTTTCATCACTAAGACTTACTTTAAGGGTGGCAATAAGATATTACAGACAATTAATGAAAATACAGGGAAAAATGCCGAAGGTACCAATTACAAGGAGCGCTTCTTTGGAATAGCCGGTGCTGAGGTTACCTCCTACAATGGCGATAAGTCTCATTTCATCGGAAGCTACCATAGCTTCCATAACCCGATTGCAGTGGAGCAGGGTATGTGTGATAACGTGCTCAATTATAACTCCAATGCATGCGGTGCTCTTCATTCCAAGATGACCTTACAGCCCGGTGAGAGCAGGGAATTTGTATTCCTCCTTGGCCAGAAGAACGATGTACAGTCGAAGGCAATCTTAGATGAATATGCGGATCTTAAGACCGTAGAAGATGAGATGAATGAATTGAAGAATTATTGGCATGGCAAATTATCCAACTTCCAGGTGAAGACACCGGATGAGAACTTCAATGCAATGCTCAATACCTGGAATGCGTACCAATGCTTTATTACCTTTATCTGGTCCAGAGCTGCTTCCTTCATCTATGCCGGACTGCGTAACGGTTATGGTTATCGTGATACGGTTCAGGATATCCAGGGTATCATCCATCTGGACCCTTCCATGGCAAAGGACAAAATCCGCTTCATGCTATCTGCACAGGTAGATAACGGTGGTGGTCTTCCTCTCGTTAAATTTGACCACAATGCAGGACATGAGGATACACCGGACGATGCTTCCTATGTACAGGCAACCGGACATCCGGCTTACCGTGCAGACGATGCCTTATGGTTGTTCCCGACCGTATACAAATACATGGCGGAAACCGGTGACAAGAAGTTCTTAGATGAGGTCATCCCTTATGCGAATAAAGAGCAGGGCGATGTATATGATCATTTAAAACGTGCCATTCAGTTCTCCATGGAGAGACTGAGTGTGCATAACATGCCGGCCGGTCTCCATGCAGACTGGAATGACTGCTTAAGACTGGGCAAGAAGGGTGAGTCCACCTTCGTAGCCTTCCAGCTATATTATGCAATGAATGTTATCCGTGATATTGCTACAGACAGAAACGATAAAGATTATATCTCTTATCTTGACAAGATACAGAAAGAGCTTGGAGATACTTTAAATGAAAACTGTTGGGAAGGCGACCGCTTCATCCGTGGCTTCAAGGAGGATGGACAGGTCATCGGTTCCAAGAAGGATCCGGAAGCAAGCATGTGGGTAAATCCCCAGTCCTGGTCAGTGATCAGCGGACATGCAACGAAGGAGCAGGCAGAACTTGCTCTGGAGAGTGTTCATAGAGAATTGAATACGAAGTATGGTGTCAGAACGATGGCTCCTTCGTATGTCAATCATGCTTTTGACGGTGCACTTGCAATTCTCTTCAATCCTTCGACGAAGGAGAATGGCGGTATCTTCTCACAGCCTCAGGGATGGATCATCCTGGCGGAGTCACTGATGGGACATGGTAATCGTGCTTATGAATACTTTACCGAGTGCTGCCCTGCGACTCAGAACGATTATGCCGAGATACGTGTGATTGAGCCTTATGCACACGGGCAGTTCACCGAAGCAACGGATAGCCCGTTCTTTGGCCGCTCCCATACGCATTGGTTAACCGGAACTGCATCTACCGTGATGGTAGGAAGTGTAGAAGGTATTCTAGGTATGAGACCTGACCTGAACGGACTTCTGATTGCACCGAGCATTCCAAGCGTTTGGAAAGAAGTCACCATCGAGAAGAACTTCCGTGGCAAGAAGCTGAACATTAAAGTTCAGAACCCAAATGGTGCTGAGAGTGGCTGTAAGGAATTCTATGTCAACGGCGTGAAGCTGGAGAAGAACTACTTACCGGAAGACATGATGAAGGAAGTAAATGAAGTATTACTGATTATGTAAAGCGTTTGTTGTACGTAGACAGTGTCAGGAAACGAAGATAGAGATACAAAATAATTATAGATATAGGGATGTTATAAAACAATTAATCAGTATCACTATAGTGGGTGTCATTCAAAGTCGAATGATATTAGCTGCAGTATACAAAGTTAATACTTTATAACATCCTTTTTGTTCATAATTAAGTTGTGATTTACTAAAAAGGTGCGAATAGAAGATATTTGTATTTAAGGGTAAATTGTAATATAATATCAAATAGAAGGAAGAAAATGAGAATTAAGATACAATAAATAGACAACAAATTCCGGAGATCATCCTTCCGGTATTGTGACATCGATAGAAATGAGGAACTATATGAAGAGTCATATACAGACAAAGATAAAAGAGCTTCTATCTGAGTCTAAGCGAATATCATTAACTTATCCGACAATGGCCTATGAGCTAAGCAAAGAAGCCTATGATTTGGCAAAGGAGCACCATTTTAAAGAAGAGGAAGCAAATGCACTGATCGGCCTTTCCTTCGCTTATCGAGCCAAATCAGAAATCAATGATATGTTGCAATGCTCCTATGATGCGCTTGAACTATATGATGAGCTGCAGATATTTGAGGGACAAATAAAAGCCTTAAACCTGATCAGTATCGCCTATTTCTATGATTCGGAATATGAGCAATCACTTCGGTACCTAGTCAAGGCACGAACTATATTGGAACAACATCCGGACCAATATATGCTAAGTTGTGTACTCAATAATATTGGAGAAGCTTTCCGAGAATCAATGAGGTATGAGAAAGCCCTGGATTATTACAATCAAGGACTTTCCATTAGCAGAGAGATTAACGCTGATCGGAATATCGCATCTCTGTTAGGTAATATCGGTGAGGTATATTATCTTCAAGATAAGTTGGATGAAGCACTGGAATACTTCGATCAAAGTTACCAGCTGATTCTGAAGGACGACGATATCATCACTCTCGCTGAGACTGAGAATAAATTGGGAAAAGTATATTTGAGCAAGAAGGATACTCAGTTAGCCGAAGAGTATTTCTATTCTGCACTCCGAAGATTAGAAAGTGTAGATAATAAATATTATTCGATCGATGTGTTATTAAATATTACACAGCTCGAAACGGTACGTGCTCGAAATGTGTCTTTGTACTACTTTGATCTGGCAATCCAGTATGCAGAAGATACCAATGCAAAGAAGAAATTATGTAAGGCATATGAGTTAATGGCGGAGTATTATGAGGGAAACTCAGATTATCAGAATGCATTGGGTTGTTTCAAACGGTATCATCATATCGAAAAGGAGATTTCTGTCTCGGTAATAGGTAATAGATTTACTGCGATGAAGATTGAGCTGGATCATTTGAATGACAATCGGGAAGTTAATAATTCGGAAGTGATCAACACCCGTCTGGAATTGGAAATTGAACGACAGAAGAACGAGTTGGTGAAGATACATAGAATAAACGAAGTCCTTGAGAAGAAAGCGTATGAGGATGAACTTACCGGGATTCCGAATCGAAGATATATTAATAAGGAATTGATGAGAATCTGGGAGAAAGCAGCCGGTCAGGATCTGCCAATCGCGCTGTTCATATTAGATATCGATAACTTTAAGAAATACAATGATAACTGGGGGCATGTGATCGGAGATCAATGCCTGCAGAAGGTGGCAGGTTGTATCAAGAAGATTCAGATGCAACGAAATGATGTTTTTGGAAGATATGGTGGTGAGGAGTTCATCTATCTTGCTTTAAATATAAATTATAATGAAGCTATAGAAATCGGTGAGTTGTTCCGCTCCCAGGTGGAAGAGATGTCGATCAGCTTTGAAGAAAAGGAAACAAATCAACATCTAACCATTAGTGTAGGTGGGGTATGGGGTAACTTGTCCGATTTTACTAATGTGGATGAATTGATTCAAAATGCTGACCGACAACTATATAAGGCGAAAGCCTTGAGCCGTAACAAAGCAATCGTATCAAAGGACCTATGATACAATTGCCTGATATAACTGGTTCAAAGCTCGCACTAAAGTCTCGCGCTGGCAGGCAATATTAACCCTCTCAAAGCCATCACCCTCACTTCCGAAGATATGCCCGGAATCCAGCCAAAGCTTTGCTTTATGTACGATCAATTCCTCTAAGTCCTTACGGTGCAGATTTAAGTTACGAAAATCAATCCATACCAGATAAGTACCTTCCGGTTCGATAAGCTTAAGCATCGGGAGCTTTTCCTCCAGAAAGGCCCTGAGATACTGAAGATTTCCAGATAAGTATGCTTTCAACTGAGTAATCCAGGGCTCACCATATTCATAAGCTGCCTTGCAGGCAACTAAACCAAGGGTGTTCAATTGGCTATAACCGCTCTTCGTAATCTCGAGCTTCAACTTCTGCCGTAGCATTTCATTCTTGATAAATATATTAGAGATCTGAAGACCGGCGAGATTAAAGGATTTACTTGGTGCGGTGCAGATGATCGAATGATCGGCAAAATCATCATTGATATTAGCAAATACCGTGTGTTGATAACCGGGATAGGTGAAATCACAGTGAATCTCATCGGATACGACGATCACATTATGCTTCAGGCATATTTCGCCCAATCTGGTGAGTTCAGTTTTAGTCCACACTCTGCCGACCGGATTATGAGGACTGCATAAAAGAAAGAGCTTCACGTTCTCTTGAATGATTTTGCGTTCAAAATCATCAAAATCAATGATGTATCTATTATCCTTGTTAACAAGTGAATTCACAATCAGCTTACGGTTATTGAGTTTTATGGCTTCCTGAAAGGGGTAATAGACCGGCTGCTGAATCATTACACGATCCCCCTCGCTGGTCAGTGCGCGGATCGCCATAGTAATTGCAAAGACGACTCCTGGTGTTTTGATTAGCCACTCTTCACGGGTATCCCAATGGTGGTTATGATAGAACCAATCATGCAGTACATCAAAATACTCGCGTTTTACTTCAGTATAACCAAAGATTCCATGTGTCACCGCTTGCCCAATGGCATCCAGTACTTCCTGCGGAGCAGGAAAATCCATGTCAGCTACCCAGAGAGGCAATACATCGGAGGGTTTCCCTCGCTCTACAGCAAAATCATATTTGATGGAATTCGTATTCCTTCGATCTGTCATCTGATTAAAATTGTAATTCATATATTCCTCCTATCATAATCTATCCTTATTCATATCATTTTTCTTCCAGTGCCTGTGCTAAGTCAGCAATCAAATCCTCCACCTTCTCAATTCCAACAGAGAATCTCAGTAATGTATCATTAATACCTTTTGCTTCCCGTTCCTCCACAGGGACATCAGCGTGAGTCTGAAGCATCGGATAAGTAATCAGGCTTTCAACTCCACCAAGACTCTCTGCATATTGAATCAAATTGACCTTACGTAAGATGCGGAATGCGGTAGCGGGAGTATCCACATGGAAGGAGATCATGCTGCCGAAGCCTCTGGATTGTCTTAGATTCACTTCATAACCAGGGTGACTGGGGAGTCCGACATAATAGATGCTACGGATTTTATCCTGATTCTTTAACCACTCGGCGATTGCGATGGCGTTCTTCTGTTGTGCTTCCATTCGGATGGCTAGTGTCTTAATACCGCGAAGTAATAACCAACTGTCAAACGGAGCTAGTCCTGACCCGGTGGTCTTCAGAATAAAGCGGATTTGTTCGGAAAGAGAAGTACTTGCCAGTACCAAGAATCCGGCAAGAGTATCATTGTGGCCGCCTAAGAATTTTGTTCCGCTATGCAATACCACATCTGCCCCAAAATCAATCGGATTCTGAAAATAAGGCGATAAAAAGGTGTTATCCACCAGAAATAACAGCTGATGAGACTTTGCTATCCGTGCAATTGCCCCAAGGTCAGTTATATTCATCATCGGGTTGGTTGGTGTCTCTACAAAGATTGCTTTTGTGTTATTCTTAATGCTATTTTCTACTAAGTCAGCATCTGAGGTATCAAGATAAGTAACCTCTATTCCATTTTTCTTATTAATCTGATTGAAGATTCGAATTGTTCCGCCGTATAAATCATTGGAGGCCAGAATATGATCTCCGGGTTGAAATAATTCCATCAGAGCATTCATAGCAGCCATTCCTGAGCTGAAGGCAACCGCATCAATCCCATTTTCCAAGGAAGCAACCACCTTTTCCAGCTGCTCTCTGGTGGGATTCTGAAGACGGGAGTAATCATAACCTGTACTGCTGCCAACATCGGGATGCGCAAAGGTTGCTGTCTGATAGATAGGGAAGCTTATGGCACCGGTATTATCGACAGGGCTTTTGTCATGATTTCCATAAAGACATTTTGTATTAATATGATAATTCATAGGAAAGAACCCTCCTTGTCCAA
>JAGFXQ010000185.1 GCA_017861355.1 Bacillota bacterium | reverse complement strand
CTTGACCGCAACAATACCACCTGCCTGAAGGATCTGGGCTACGTGTTCAAACGCCTGTTCTCGAAAAAGCCTCGAGGATGTTCCCTCCGCCTGATTGGCATCCTCATAAATCAGATAAGGACCACAATCATGGCAGGAAATCGTCTGTGCATGATGCCTTCTGCTCTCTGCTGAGGTGTATTCCTCATGACACTCATTACACATCTCAAAATCCACCATAGAAGTCGTCTCCCGATCATAAGGAAGGTCCTCCATAATTGTATATCTTGGACCGCAGGCTACACAGCTGATAAAAGGATTTCGATATCTTCTATCCTCCGGATCAAATAATTCTTTGCTACACTTAGTGGATACCATTTGCAGAATCACATGTCCTCCATCCTCCGTATTGCTCAATTCCGTGATAAATTGCTGTAGTAATTCCTGCTTTGCCTGTGCAATGATCTCAACGGAACCGCCCAAATTACGTACGTTACCCTTGATTTTATATTTTTCGGCAATATGATAAACAAGGGGTCGAAATCCAACCCCTTGCACCATGCCATACACCGTTATTCTACTTGTGATTAATTGATTTTTCCTTTGATCCATAATGCTACTTCGTCAAAACCTTCTTCCGTCTTTCCGGATACCTTAATGACCGGTGCCGTCTTATTCAAAGCTCTCACACCTTTCATAAAGAATTCTTCGTCAAAATCGATATAGGGTAATAGGTCACATTTATTCAATACGATAAGATCTGCTTTTTCAAAAGCTAACGGATATTTATAAGGCTTATCACTGCCCTCAGTCACGGTAGAAATCAGCATTTTCGCATGTTCACCGATCATAAATTCTGCAGGACATACCAGATTACCGATATTCTCTATGAATAACACTCCATTGTTCAGTTGCAGTTCTTCAACCGCATTACCAATTAAGGGAGAATCGAGATGACATGCTCCTCCGGTGTTAATCTGAATTGCTTTTACTCCAAGACCTTGCAGGGTCTTGGTATCAAAGTCAGCTTCAATATCACCTTCGATCACATATGGGGTAATCTGATCGAGACGTTTAATAATGTTAATCAGGGAAGTAGTCTTACCTGCTCCCGGCGCACCCATGACATTGATGGCATAGATGCCTTTCTTACTTAAATCACGATTAATCTGTGCAGCAACCTCGTCATTTTTGTCATATACGGATTGCATAATTTCAATTTCTTTATTCTCAGACATATTAGCCTCCAAATATGATCCGTATGCAACGGATCAGAAGCATGCAGCTATACCTCAATCGAACGGATATAAAACTCTTGTCCGATCTGTGTCGGGCTTCCTTCTCCATGACAACTTGGACATTCAAAGGAATAAGGTTTTCGTTCAAAGTATTCACCGCATGAGTTACATTTTAGCTTAGGTATTACACGCTCAATATTGAGCTTTGCTTTCTCACAACGGCTTCCCTCTGCAATAATATCAAAATAAAGTTCGATGGAGCTTGCAACATAGCCGCTATAATCACCAACAATCAGATTAATTACCTTAACCTCATCTGCGTTATTCTTTACGGCATATTCCTGCGCTATTTCTATGATTCGCTGGGTGATTGGGTATTCGTGCATTTGATAAATTCATCCCTTACTTTACCGAAAGATGGTGATGTATACTGGTTTTCCATGTGAAGACACTTCTTCGGGCATACTTCCGTGCAATAATTACATTGTATACAGGAAAGACGTTCTATACTCCAAGAGGAAGCTGCTTTATCTACCTGGATCGCTCCGGTAGGACAACGTCTTTGACACATGCTGCAGAAAATACAATCATCGATATCAATTCCAATTCTTCCTCTGGTACGCTCATAGCTATCCTTCTTCTTGATGGGATACTGTACCGTAAAAGGGCCATGGAATAAGTTCTTAAACAAGGTCTTGCTCATACTCATTATAGACATAATTACCTCAATTCCGCTGTAGTTACAGCGTTATATTATCGTTCCGTACAGCTGATACAGGGATCAATTGTCAGGATTAAAATCGGTACATCCGCCAGGGAACAGCCCTTTAAAGTCTCTAGCAAAGCAGGTACATTTGCAAAGGTAGGCGTTCTTACTCTCATTCGATCAAGGAATTTTGAGCCATTGCCTTTTGCATAATATACTACCTCCCCACGTGGTTGCTCTATCTGAGTAAAATACTCTCCGGAGGGATTACCGGTTACTTTCACCTTAATCTCACCTTCCGGAATAAGCTCTACACATTGCTTGATTAGATCGATTGACTGGAAAATCTCCTTAATTCTCACCTTGGTTCTGGCATAGCAGTCACCCTTGGTGTCGATAATCGGTGCAAACTTAAGTTTTCCGTAAGCCGCATAACCCTGAGTTCTCATATCCAGTTCAACACCGCTGGCCTTCGCCATCGGACCTACTGCGCCCAGATCAAAGGCCGCCTGTTTGGATAACACTCCAACACCCTTGGTACGACTCTTCACAGAAGTGTCCTTTAGGAATACCTCGGTTAATTCCTTCAATTCCTTATCTACCTGCTCCAAGATTCCAACAATCTTCTGTAGAGTCTCAGCACTGATGTCCTTTCTCACTCCACCGATATCACAGACAGAGAAGATTACTCTTCCACCGGTAGTTTCCTCGAAGATATCCAGTATCTGCTCTCTGATCTTCCAGGATTGCATAAATAAGCTCTCGAAGCCGAAGGCATCGGCCAATAATCCAAGCCACAAGATATGGCTGTGCATACGAGACAGCTCCGCCCAGATTGTTCGAAGGAATTTTGCACGCTCCGGTATCTCTATCTGCATAATACTTTCTATTGTCATACAATAACCCATGCCATGCATGAAGGAACAGATACCACAGATTCGCTCTGCAACAAAAGTATATTGTTGAAAATCCTTCTTCTCTACCAGTTTCTCCAAACCTCTGTGAATATATCCGATTCGGGGAATTGCTTCCACAACTCTTTCATCTTCAAGAACCAGATCCAGATGAATCGGCTCCGGAAGTACGGGATGCTGTGGGCCAAAAGGTACGATTGTTCTATTGCCCATTATTCTGTACCCTCCTTCCGAAATGGTGTCTTCACCGGTATTTTATATAACGAATTGTTAAAATCAACAGCAATATCCTTTATATTAACACCGAATAATTCCTTAATCTCATTCTCATATAAAAAGGCAAAGGGATAAAGAAAACTAATGCTTGCGATATCCTCATCCAGCCCAATATTAATTCTTAAATTCAATAGTTCATAATTTTTATCAAAGGAATAGCTTAATTCCATACCATCCTTACAGGTACAGGTAATGGCAACAAGGCGATAGCCATCATTTTTCAGATGGAGTACCTCCGCCAGCAATTCATTTGATGAGATAGCCTTAATTGTCTGTTGACCCATCATAACCTCCATTCTGCCGCAAACCCACACATGCAGGCGGCAGTATCTTCAATACAGTTCAAAAAAGTTAAGAAAATTCTATTTTCCAGTCTTTTTCCGGGCGTCCTTCGATTTCTCTTCTAAAATAGCCAAAGCCTTCACTACACCGTCAATAATTGCTTCCGGACGTGCCGCACAGCCAGGTACATAAACATCCACCGGTAACACCTTATCCACGCCACCAACTACATTATAGCATTCCGCGAAGATTCCTCCCGATGTAGCACAGATTCCAATTGCTGCAACCACCTTAGGTTCTGCCATTTGCTCGTATAACTGTTTCACTACAGGAATATTCTGTTCATTAACACTACCGGTTATCAATAAAATATCTGCATGCTTCGGATTGCCTGTGTTTATGATGCCAAATCGTTCCACATCATATAAAGGAGTCAAGCAGGCCAATACCTCAATATCACAGCCATTACAGCTTGATCCGTCATAATGTAAGATCCATGGTGATTTCTTAACAAATTTCATATTTTAGCTCCAATCCATCCAAGGCGGGCATATCATTCCGTCTATTCTTCATAATTATTCTTATTTATCTGAAATAAGATAGAATCATTAAATTAACAATTCCTAAGGTGCCGGTAATAATCCATGCAGAGGTAAAGGCTTGCTGCCACTTTAGTCTTGCAAATGCATTATCAATAACGATTTCCAGCAGATACACCAACCCGCATATCACGATTGCTATGACACGACTGATCGGAGCATTGGTTGCAAAAAACACATAGACTAAAGTCAGGGTGAAGATTACCTCAAACCAGTGAGTCACTTCTATTACTGCTAAATCCCTACCGGAATATTCTGTAGTGATACCTTTAACAATCTCCTGATGTCCATGATGTGACATACTTAGATCAAAAGGCGATTTACGAAGCTTAAATGTAAGGATGAACACCAGTCCGATGAACAATCCCGGAAGGTATACAATTGCCGGAATGGAATTGTTGATAATCTCTTTTACAAAAAAGCTACGATCCGCATAGTACAGACCGACACATGCTAACAATACCATCGGTTCATAGGACATAATCTGTAATAGTTCTCTCTCCGATCCAATAATACTGTAAGGAGAATTTGAGGCATATCCACCAAGAACAAAGAAAATTGAACCTAAGGTCAAAGCAAATACCGCCAGTAAAATGTCTCCTCCGGTAATTAAAATCGTTGTTGCAAAGATTGCAAAAACCATTGAAATATAAACAAAGAAACGATGCATGGAATTTACTTCGATCGATTCCTTCTGTATCAGCTTCATAACATCATAAAAGGGCTGTAATACCGGAGGGCCTTGCCTTCCCTGCATTCTTGCAGTAATTACTCTGTCAACACCGGTCAGCAGACCTCCGACAATAGGAGCTGCAATAACAAATCCAATATTCATAAGTATATTCATTATGCTGCTATGCCTCCTATCAGAAGAATTATTCCGGCACAAAGAAGTCCGATGGAGATCAGATTACTCCACAGTGTGAGTCGTTTCACTCCAAAATAACTTTCCATATACCAATTTCTCAACTCTACCTTACGGGTAACGCCCATCGATCCATGGAAGTTCTCGTTATCGCCGGTATTCTCACCCGCCATATAAATCGGAACCTTGCGTCGCTTATCTCCTTTATAGATCGGGATGAAGCTGAGTGGCAGAATCAACAGGGCACTTAGCATATAAAGCATGATTTTAACATCACTTGTTCCAATCGGAATTAAAGCATCGGCATGGAACAAATAAGTAAGATACGGTATTAATGCATATTTTGAAATAAGAGGAAATCCGAAGCAGGATGCAACTACTAAGACCGCATGGATCGTGATCGGAATCTCTTCGTCTTTACGGAAGGATTGTTTCTTGTGATTCTTGACATTTGCATTGGACACCAGCTTACCCATCCATTTTGACCAGTAGAATAAGGTTGCAGCACTACCGTAAGCAAGTATAATAACAATGAAAATATTATTCGAATCAATGAAGGCTTTCATTGCTACCCATTTTGAAATCAGCATACCGAAGGGTGCTAAGAACATACCAGCAATACCGATCATCATATAGAGCGATAATTTTCTTGATACATCGAGTAAGATATCCATATCTTCTACATTTCTACTGCCGATCTGATGTTCAATGGAACCAACGCAGATAAATAACAGTGATTTGGATACAGCATGGAATATTACAAGTAGGATTGCTGCCCAGAGGGATTCCTGAGTTCCGATGCTGGCACAGATGACAATCAAGCCCAGATTTGCCAATGTGGAATAAGCAAGAATCTTCTTTGCGTCACTTTGTGAGATTGCCATCAGGGAACAAGCCAAAAAGGTTACGCCACCCACCAAGGTTACAATTCTGCCGACCGAAGTATCCCCTAACAGCGGAGCAAGTCGAATTATTAAATACACGCCTGCCTTCACCATGGTTGCGGAATGCAACAAAGCAGAGGAAGGAGTCGGTGCTACCATAGCACCAAGTAACCAGGAAGAGAAAGGTAACTGTGCTGATTTTGTCAATGCTGCCACGGAGAGCAGAAATACCGGTATCAACACCATAGCTTCCGGCTTCATATTAATTAAAACAGACAATTCCATTGTCTTAAAATTCATACCGATAAATACAATTGCAGTTGCAAATGCAAGTCCACCACCGAGATTGATTGCCAATGCCCGGAAGGAGTTCTTCTTCGCTTCCTTTGTCTTCGTATAGCCAATCAACAGGAAGGAGCACAGGGTCGTAATCTCCCAACAGAAATATAGCCAGGTCAGATTATTGCTTAACACTAAACCAAACATCGCTGAAAGGAAGAGGAATAATATCGACATGAAATAATTCTTTCTTACCGGATAATCCTCATGATGATAATGATACCATTTCATATAACCTATTGAATAAATACAGATCAAACTACCTACTATGCCAATAATCAATACCATAATGGCAGTAAGCTTATCAAAAATAATTCCGTTTTGAACTGTTATATCATGCTTTTGCGAGAATTCAAACCACAAAATCAAGGGTGTTTGAATGGCCGAAAAAACAGATACAATATACTTCTTATTCTTGATACCGATGATAATAATGAATAATGCAATAGCTCCTTCGAGGGCAGCGATTATGTAATCGATGATCTCCTCGTGAGGGAAATTGAAGGATATACCCTTCTTAAAGTACAGGAATACAACTGTCAAGGTTATAGCAGCGGTAATCACAGCACTGATTCGCACAATCATATCTCTCGCGGAATCATTCTTGACGATACGTACAAGAAGTGCTGCTATGATTGGGAATAGGATTAATACTGAAATAGCATACATAATCACGTCACCTTACTTCAATTATTTGGTAAAAAAAAATCAATAGCACAATAAGAGTACTGGCCATATCGATACCCCTCTGCATCATTGACAAACCTTTTGTATTATAGCACCCGTGTATATCGTTAGCAACAATTGTTATTTAATAAACAATGATACATTTTTTAGAAATAATTGGCCTATCTTTACATAAATACTCAAGTACTACTAAATATCGACAAATCTGATCTGATTATCATTCTACTCTCTCTGCTCGATCTTCTCAAGTAAATATATCATAAAGATTACTGCCAAAGCGACTAATCTATCCCATATCATAAACGTTTCTCTTAATCCTGTCCGTAGCCAATGCTACACTTTTCGGTCCTTCGAATCGAAATGTCATAAGCATCCGGCAAATTTTACTTGCTTAACCGAATAATAGGTTATA
>JAGFXQ010000184.1 GCA_017861355.1 Bacillota bacterium | reverse complement strand
ATATGTGAGTGAGCTAAGAGATAAGAATAGTGAGATGCAAAGTAAGAATGAACAGTTAACGGCCTCGGAAGAGGAGCTTACAGCACAATTGGAAGAGATCGAAGCACAAAAAAACTATATCAATTTTCTTGCACACCATGATGCGCTTACCGGATTACCAAATCGCAGAAGCTTTGTGGAACTATTGAAGGATAAAATCAATAACGGCCATGTAGGTGCAGTTATTCTGCTTGATATTGATGATTTTAAAGGCATTAATGATACACAGGGACATGTATTCGGTGATCGTGTGTTGGAAAGTATTGCAGCCCGCCTACTAAATGTGGGAGAAACAAGAATCTTTGTATCCCGATTTGGAGGTGATGAGTTCCTGATCCTGTTAGAAGGTGAGGATGACAGGGAAGAGATAGAACATTGTATGGATAGAATATGCAAACTGTTCGATGCGAGGTTTAAGATCGACGATATTGATATCGAGATCAGATTCAGTATCGGTATCTCATTATTTCCAAGAGATTCAAGAGATGTGAATCAATTGGTAAGTAATGCGGATCTAGCGATGTATTCGGTAAAAACCTCAGGAAAAAACGGATACAAACTATTTGATGCAACGATGCTGGACGGTCAGATACAGAAAGCAAGTATAGAAGCGATTCTTCGTGATTCCATAGAAAACGATGGTTTTAAGATGGTATATCAGCCACAGGTGGAAATCAAATCCGGTAGGATACACAGCTATGAAGCATTGTTGCGACTAAAGAATCACAATCTATCCCCGGCTGTGTTCATTGATATTGCAGAGAAGAACGGTTCTATCATAAAGATAGGAAGAATAGTTACCAGAAAGGTGATTGAACAGATCGCGCATTGGACCCGTGAGGGCCTTACCGTGAAGCCGGTAGCGATTAATTTCTCGGCTAATCAACTTCAGGACAATGGATATCTGGATTATCTGCAATCTTTACTGGAGGAGAATAAGGTAAATCCCAGGAGTATCGAGATTGAGATCACAGAGAATATCTTTATGGAGAATCAGCAGATTACCATGGCTTTTCTGAAGAAAATCAAAGATATCGGGATTCGAATCGCAATCGATGACTTTGGAACCGGTTACTCCTCCTTGAATTATCTTACTTTTCTACCGGTAGATATTATCAAGCTGGATCGCTCTCTAAGTTTAAAGTTTTTGGAACTTGAGAATAGTAAGGTAATGGATAGCTTGATCTCTCTGGTACATAGTTTAGGACTTACGGTAGTGGCAGAGGGAATTGAGTTGTTCGAACAGGTGCAGAGATTATCTATTGCCAAGTGTGATTTCATTCAGGGCTACTACTTTAGCAAACCAATGGAAGCAGATCAAATTCCGGAGATACACGAAACAGTCTATGATATCATGGTATCCATGGATACCATTGATACCATATTCAATTCCTTACCATAAAATTTAAGGAATTTTATTCATGGAATAGCAATATTTGAGAATGGAATTGGAGAGGAATGAATATAATATAACTACCGGATGCGATATAATTGTGTCCGGTAGTTTTTTGTTATTAGTAAAAATGTATAGATAAAATTCTTTTTACGAGAAAAATGATTGCCAAATTTGTTGTTTTGTGCTAAAATACACATTTGGAAATAAAAATATCAAAGATTGCTAGTGTAATTCCTGCGTATAACAGATACAAGACCGGATGCATACATGAATTTCTGACTAATTGAAAGAAGGCGATGACAATAGAAAATATAGCACTGAAACGTCGTTTAGACTTAACCCTAACCTATTCCAATATAATATCCTTTGCGGCAGTATCCATATTTTTACCATACATATTATCAGCCATAGTGATGACTTTTCTGGCTGTATACATCATTCTAAATAAATACACCAGACAGTTGATTTTTATCCATAAAGGATCAAATTTACTCAAAATATTTTTTGGCTATGTACTTATCATACCGTTATTATACAAAAACTGGCTTGGGCTACTGGTAGGCGTCGGAATGATTATGGCTATGACCTTTGGCTTATTTATGAGAAGTGTGATGACAAAAGAGCTTTATGAAAGAGTACTTCACTTAATTTGTATTATGAGCTTAACCAGCGCCGGATATGCAATTGTTGAGAAGCTGCTGAACTCGTTGTTGGACAGTAGACATAGTCATCGTATTGCATCAGTATTCTCACATCCGAATTATTTTGGAACGATTGTAGGAACGGTGATTATCATCTGTGCCTATAAGCTCCTGACTCATCAGGGAAATAAAATATTCTACATTCTAGTCGGACTGGTAAATACGGTCAGTATTTATCTGTGCAAGAGTATGTTTGTATGGATGGAGGTCTTTATTGGTGTAACGGTATTACTTCTTATGCTTAAATATTACCGTTTGCTGCTTCTTTGGCTATCAACAGCAGTGGCCGGAGGAATCGCTATATTTATACTGAAGCTTCCGATTATTCCAAGATTATCTGATATGAATGTTACGATCAGCTTAAGAGAACAGATTTGGGCACTTGCCGTAAGACAGATTAAAGCCAATCCCTTATTCGGTCATGGCTTTATGTCTTTTAGCTTTATTTATGATAGCTCGATTAAGAACAATCGAATTCCTCATGCACATAGCATCTATCTGGATATGCTGATGAATTTCGGAATTGTCGGTAGTATGCTGTTCCTATGGTTTTTGTGCAAATATTATCTTTCTTTATTCTATACCAGAATCAAAGAGAATAATACAATCATTACCTCACTGATTCTAGCAGTATCCGTTGCCGCTTTGGTTCATGGTGCAACTGATATGACCTTGTTATGGATTCAGACCTTTCCATTATTTTTGATTATTGTCAGCGGTCTTGGCGCAGATGAGAAAAATGGTAGATACCATATTAACGCGGACTGGTTTTTCTAATACGAGAAATTGCTGCCCATATTACAAGGATCGGTTTTGAACCTGATTCAAACGTTTGTATAAGCCCTCGGTATTTAATAATTCCTCATGAGTCCCACTTTGAACGATACGGCCTTCTTCCAGTACAAGAATTAGGTCGGAATTCTGAATAGTAGATAATCGATGAGCAATTGCGACGATCGTTCTGGTTCCGGCGAGGTCTGCAATTGCTTTTTGAATCTCACGTTCTGTTTCCACATCCACCGAAGCGGTTGCTTCATCCAGAATAATTATCGGAGCTTTCCGTAGAATCGCTCTGGCGATAGCGATTCTTTGCTTTTGACCACCGGATAGACGCATACCGCGTTCTCCAACCTTTGTCTCATATTGGTTTGGCATCTCAAGGATATTATCATGGATTCTGGCTGCCTTTGCTGCAGAGATGATTTCTTCCTGACTTGCACTCGGATCAGCATAACCGATATTTTCGGCGATGGTTCCGTTGAATAGGAATGTATCCTGTAGAACCGGAGCGATATTAGAGCGAAGGCTTTGAAGTGTTGCTTGGCGAATATCCTTTCCATCGATCAGTACACGACCTTCCGTAGGGTCATAGAAGCGGGAGATGAGCTGAGTCAGGGTGGTCTTACCGACTCCGGTCGGTCCGACCAACGCGATCATCTGACCGGGCTTGCAACGGAAGCTGATGTCACGAAGAACAGGAACCTCCTGCTCATAATGAAAATTCACATTTTCAAAGCTGATCTCACCCTTCACATCTTGTAGCTCCACTGCATCCGGAGCATCGATGATATCATTTGGTGTATCCAGAATTGTCATAACACGTTCTGCACCGGCATATGCCTGTTGGATATCTTCCAGTATTCTTGCCAAACCGGAGATCGGAGCATAAAATAATGCAAGATACAATAGGAATGCGATAATATCCGAGACACTGAGTTCTCCGCGGAAAGCTAAGATACCGCCGACGCCGACGACAATCACCGTACCGGCACTGGAGAGAAATTCAACTCCGGGATGGAAAAATGCCCCCATATTTAAAGCATGAAGGATGGCCTTGGTATAATGGTGGGCACCCTCCATGACTTGCTCCTGCTCGTAGTCTTCCTGTCCGAAGGCCTGAATCTCATGAATTCCAGAAAAATTGTCCTGTAGCTTTGCATTCAATTCAGCAATTGCCTTCTGAGCCTTCTTGAAGTTAGGACGTATTTTCGTAGAGAAGATCCAGCCCGAGATCAGAATGAAAGGAATCGGAACACAGGTTAACAAAGCAAGCTTAACATTGATGGTTAACAGAATTAGCATAATCCCCACAACAGTTACTATATTCGTCAGCATATCGGGAATGATATGAGCATAAAGCAACTCAAAGGTAGCAGTATCATTCACTACACGGCTCATCAGGTCACCGGTCTGCTTGTCGTGAAAAAAGCTCATAGAAAAGGTCTGTATCTTATGATATACCTTAACACGAATATCTTCCACCAGATTCCAAGCCGCCTTATGAGCCAGATAATTGCTCAGGTAACGAAATAATATTCGCAGCAAATACAATCCGATCAGCGTCCCGGTGATTTGATATATTTTATTAAGATAGCTGTCCGTTTGGCCTTTCTCAACCAAAGCAGTCATGGCGGATAGTAGCTTTGGAGCCGCCAGATTAATTAATGTTAATGCAAAGGTTGAAATAATTGCAATCAGATACAACGCTTTGTACCTTATCGCTTCTTTCCCCAATCTCCATAAAAGTCTCATATGTAGTTCATCCTCCCAAATCCTTAATTTTGTTGTTCTATAAGACTAAAGTGTCAAAAGGTGCTGTGCACTCTTTCTAATACAAGGTATTGCTATTGCAAGCTTACAATTGCAAGCAAGCTTACAATTGCAAGCAAGCTTGCAATAGCAATATCTTATATTAGAAAAGCACCGAAGGTGCTTTTGACACTTTAACCCTATCACTATCAATGAATTATTGTACAATAGAAATTACGATATGTCATTGTTTCGAACTATTTTAGCAAATATTAGCTATTAATGAAATAGAACATCTGATAATTTTAATGTACAATTATCATTGAAAGTATAAATAAAATTATGGTACAATCAAATTGAAATAAGATACCATAGGTATATTAATATACGCGACCCAATGTTAGAAACAGGTGCCTTACGGCTATTACATAGGGAGGAAATCCGGATGGAGAATAAAATTATTGTCGCTCTGAAGGCCATTATTATTTATAACCGCAAGGCATTGATTATTCAGCGATCCTACGGTGACATCAGTGGTAGCGGATCCTGGGAGTTCGCAGGTGGGAAACTGGAATTCGGGGAGGATCTAGAAACCGGGCTAAAACGTGAGATTATGGAGGAAGTAGGACTACAGGTTAAAGTAGAACGATTGCTTTATGCTTCCACCTTTCAATCAAAGGAAAATAGACAGACTGTAATCCTGAACTATCTGTGCCATAGCTTCGGTGACCAGGTTGTGCTCTCAGAGGAGCATGAAGATTTTATCTGGGCTGATAAAAAAATGATGAAAAAGTATCTTACAAAGGGTATCCTTCATGATCTGGAAAACAATAAAATCTTTGATCAAATTGATGTAATAGAAGAAGGATAATATTATGCTTCTATGAATGATACATTCATAGAATTATCTTTGTTTTGCTAATATCTATTATAAATGATAAAGGAGAATACATATGAAATTTAGTAATGGCTGTTGGATGCAGAAGGAAGGGACCGAAGTGTTTTCTCCTGCACAGGTTTACTATACGAAGCAAGAGGATTCTCAGCTTATCCTTTGTGCACCCACACATAAGATTGCGCATCGAGGAGATACCTTAGGAGGACCGAATCTGACACTTCGGATCTCAGCCCCGATGCCTGAGATGCTACGAATTCGTTGTGACCACTATCTAGGGGTAAAGGACAAAGGCACCGGCATTTGAACTTGAATATGAGGAAGGCAGACACCTTCATGCCGAAGAGACCGATGCCTTAATAACGATTCATAGCGGGAGTCTTCGCCTTGAGATAGAGAAAGAAAATTGGAAGATGACCTATTATCGTGGCAAGGAGAAGATTACGGACAGTGGTTGGCATGATCTTGCTTATGTCAAGACGGACTGGAAGGGTCTGGCTTACGATGATGGCAAAGAGCAAGATACTTTTATGAGAGAAAGATTATCCTTATCCGTAGGAGAGCTTATCTATGGACTGGGTGAGCGCTTCACTCCCTTTGTGAAGAATGGACAAAGTGTCGATATTTGGAATGAGGATGGAGGTACCTCCACAGAGCAATCCTATAAAAATATTCCATTCTATATTTCAAATAAGGGTTATGGTGTATTTGTAAATCATCCGGAACGAGTATCCTATGAGATAAGTTCAGAAATGGTAAAGAAGGTGCAGTTTTCTGTCCCGGGAGAAGGACTGGATTACTTTCTGATCAATGGACCCTCGATGAAAGAGGTGTTGATGCGTTATACCGATCTGACCGGTAAACCGGGTCTGCCTCCGGCATGGACCTTTGGCCTCTGGTTATCTACCTCCTTTACCACTCAGTATGATGAAGAGACCGTGAATCAATTTGTTGATGGTATGTTAAGCCGCGGTATCCCTTTAAAGGTGTTTCATTTTGATTGCTTCTGGATGAAGGAGTTTCACTGGAGCGATTTCACCTGGGATTCCAGAGTATTCCCGGATCCTTCCGGTATGTTACGGAGGTTGAAAGAGAAAGGCTTAAAGATCTGTGTTTGGATTAACAGTTACATCGGACAGGAAGCCTCTATGTTCCAGGAAGGTGTGGAGGGCGGATATTTCCTGAAACGTCCCAATGGCGATGTATGGCAGTGGGATATGTGGCAGCCCGGTATGGCAATCGTAGACTTTACCAATCCAAAGGCTTGCGAATGGTTTACTTCAAAGCT
>JAGFXQ010000183.1 GCA_017861355.1 Bacillota bacterium | reverse complement strand
GCAAGAAAGGATGCTAAGATTATTGCACTTCAATCCCAGATTAATCCTCATTTTCTGAATAATACGCTGGAGATGATGAATTGGCAGGCCAGAATGGCCGGAGATGTCACCGTATCGAAGATGATCGAAGCATTGGGGACCTTATTAAATTACAGTATGGACCGAACCAATAAGAAAATGATTAATCTTGCGGAAGAATTAAGGTGTGTCGATGCATATTGTTACATTATTTCTATGAGATTTGGTAAACGTCTCAAGATTGAGAAAGAGGTGGACCATGAGCTTTTGCAGCTGGAAGTCCCGCAATTGATATTACAGCCCTTGATTGAGAATGCGGTAGTACATGGAGTCGAGAAAGTCAAAAACGGTACCATCTGGATCAAGGTATTTCGAGAAGAACGCAATGCGATCCTTCAGATCATTAATACCGGTAAGATGATTACACCGGAAGATCAGGACCGGGTACAACGAATTCTGGAAGGTAAATACGAACAATCCGATGGAACAGAAGGCCGTCATGAATCACTGGGAATTCATAATGTAAATGAACGTATAAAACTGATTTATGGCGAAGAGTATGGCTTAACCATACGTGCGATTGCAGAAGGTGAGACAGCTTCCACCATTACCATTCCCCTGGATTATGATCCGAGCAAAGTGAAAGCGAATATACCTAATCTTCAATGGAACAACAAGAATTCATAGTAATAAGTTATAATATCGATTATCAAACCAGTCATCAGATAGCAAGTTTGAACAAAAAATGTCAAGTTGAACGAAAGACTTTCTTGAATTTTAGCATTATAATAGAACTATACAATGGAAAAAATCTGCTTCAGGTTTCTTGCCATTTGTATATTTGCGCACACCTAGGAGGATTTCTTTTATGAGTAAGTCAAATAAAGTGGTTTCATTCCTACTTGCTTTTGGTCTGGTTCTGTCTACATTGTCAGCATGTAGTGTAAAAGAAGCAGCGGATTCATCAGGAAATCAAACTACCGATGCGACAGCAGAGCCTACCTCCGCCGAACAGAATCCGGTTACCCTAACGACCGCTTCCATGTTTGGCGGAACCGATGCAAATGCCGGTAATTATCAATCAATCAATGCGCAGTTCATGGCGGATTATCCTTACATCACAATTGAAGATGATTCTCAATCAGCCGATCAGGATTGGAAGACGAAGATTGCCGCTGATTTTGCTGTCGGTAACGAACCGGATGTGATTCAGTACTTTACCGATGCAAATGCCAGTGATGTTCTGGCTGCCCATAAATTTGTTACGATTGATGAAATCAAAGCGGTTTATCCGGAATATGCCTCGGATATTCTACCAACGGCTTTGGCTGCAGCAGCAAATCCCGATGGTGTGCTGCGTGCCGTTCCTACGACAGGTTACTGGGAAGGTCTATTCTGCAACAAGGATTTATTTGATCGATACGATCTGGAATTACCTACCGATTGGGATAAGATGGTCCGGGCAATCCAAATCTTTCGAGAAAATGATATTATTCCGATTGCTGTTTCCTTAAATAATGTTCCACATTACTGGATTGAATTCCTGATACTCAGTGCCGCAGGGCCGCAAGGCTACACCTCGATTCCGGACAGTGCTCCCGAGGATTGGTGTCGAGGCCTTGAGATGTTTAAGACCTTGAGGGATATGGGGGCATTCCCGGACGATACAGATACCATTGATAATGATTTTGCTGGTGAATTATTTAAGAATAAAGAAGCTGCGATGCAATTAGACGGCTCTTGGTATACCGGCGGAATTCCGGATCAACGGAATACGGTGGTCGTTACCTTTCCGGTTATTCCTGAGGGCAAAGCTCAGCCTGGTAATATGGTTGGAGGTATTTCTTCTGGCTTCTATATCACCAAGAAGGCCTGGGAGGATGCAGATAAGAGAGATGCTGCCGTCAAATTCATCATGGCACATACCAACAGTAAATCGGTTGCGATCTACTGGGGAGGTAATGGCCAGGCAGCCGCAAAGGTTGAGCCCTTGGCAGATATGACTCCACTCGGTATCTCCGGCTTGGATTATTCCAGTAGTGCAACGGAGATCTCTACACCAACGGACTCCCGTATCTCACAGGAAGCCTACAATACCTTGGTTGCAGGAATTGTAGATGTATCTACCGGTTCCAGAAGTGGTGAGGATCTGCTGAATGAAGTCTTAGAGATTAACAACAAATAAATTGCCCCTGCGGCAGGAGGAGATAGCAATGTATAAAGTAGTAATTATTGATGACGAACCGATCATCGTAGAGGGAATCTCCCGTATGATCAAGTGGGATCAATATGCCTGTAAGATTGTTGCTACTGCAAATGATGGAATTGAGGGTGCACAGATCATTAGGTCCTTTCAACCGGATATCATAATTACAGATATCTCTATGCCGGATATGGATGGACTTACGATGATCGCCGGGTTAAAAAGTGAATTTCCCGATATGGAAGTCAGCATTTTAACCGGCTATCGCAAATTTGAATATGCACAGCGTGCTATCCGTCTCGGTGTAACCCGATTTTTACTGAAGCCTTCGAATATGGAGGAGTTAATCGAAGCAATTACAGCTATGACAGAGAATCTTAAGTCAAAAGGCTTTCGCAATGAAGAGGTGAAGGAAGAGGAAACCGAGCATCTCGATAATGAAGCAAGCAATTTTATCGTGAATAATGCAATGAAATACATAGAGCAGAACTATCTCCACAAGATAACTCTGAGTGAAGTGGCAGAGAAGGCGTATGTCAGCCAGTGGCATCTAAGCAAGCTTTTAAATCGTCATCTGGGACAAAACTTCTCTGAGATATTGAACAGTGTCCGTATTAAGGAAGCTCAAAGACTACTTTGCGATCCTTCACTTCGAATCGGTGATATTGCGGAACGTGTCGGTTTTATTGATATGGCACACTTCTCCAGAGTGTTTAAGAAAAATGTCGGTGTTTCGGCAAATGAATACCGAAATACCATCGCTCAGAAGAATATTGAACAAAGCATAAAAGCATAGATTAATACCGGCAAATCCCTGCCAACACTGTATTTGTTAATCATTAGCAAATATTTCTTGTGATATCATCAATTATATATTATTATATATTATAAATTATAGATGATAGGATGGGAGCAGTTGCGATGGCATTCATAATTGATGGAAAGAAGATATCCGCTGAAATTAAAGATGAATTGAGAATAAAAGTAACTAAGCTAAATGAGGAAGGCGTAAACATTACTTTGGCAGTAGTTCAGGTAGGTAATGATCCGGCTTCTTCCGTATACGTAGGAAACAAGAAAAAGGCCTGTGAGTATATCGGTATCCATTCTCTTTCTTATGAGCTTCCGGAACAAACGACCCAGGAGGAATTATTAGCTTTAGTGGAGAGATTAAATTCAGATCCTGAAGTGAACGGAATTCTGGTTCAATTACCTCTGCCTTCCCATATTGATGAAGATCTGGTGATTCAGACAATCTCGCCCGCAAAAGATGTGGACGGATTTCATCCCCAGAGTGTAGGCGCTTTAAGCATCGGCCAGAAGGGCTTTGTGTCCTGTACTCCTGCCGGTGTTATTGAGTTGCTAAAAAGATCCGGTATCGAAATAGAAGGAAAAGAATGCGTGATTATCGGGAGAAGTAATATTGTCGGTAAGCCAATGGCACTTCTAATGCTCCGTGAAAATGCTACCGTTACCGTCTGTCATTCCAGAACCAAGAATCTGAACGAAGTTGCAAAGCGAGCGGATATTCTGATTGTTGCAATCGGAAAACCTCTCTTTGTGAATAAGGATTTTGTCAAAGAGGGTGCTGTGATAATTGATGTCGGAATGCACCGTAATGCAAATAATAAGCTGTGCGGGGATGTTGATTTTGAGAATGTCTTGGAGCATGCCAGTGCAATTACTCCGGTTCCGGGTGGAGTAGGACCTATGACCATTGCGATGTTAATGAATAACTGTGTTGAATCTGCTGTTCGAAAGAATTAATGGATGATAACCAGATTTACCTCTCACATTCACTTGGCTAATTAGTATATCAGAAGGGGGGAATCAGCTTTACTATGGAACATAAGCTAATTTATCAGAATACAGAATATAAGATACTGGAGGTTGAACAGGAATATATTGTTCATCCCATTGCCTTTGGATTTTTACCATATACCACAGCTTCCATGCAGTGCTCTTTTACCTGCGAGTTTACACTTAAAGATTATCGGCTTTTACTAAATCGTTTGATCATAGGTAATAATGAAGCGGTAAATCTTGGTGGAGTAAGACTGGAGGGCTACGCGCAGAATCACGAATTTAATGAATTAAAGACAGCCTATAACGGAGTGATATTGATCGGAGCAAATCCTATCAAGGAATATTATCTGAAGCCGGATGCTCTTGCTCACTTTTCTTATCAAAAGGTTATAGAGCTTGTATTTGAAGACGGACTTCTGATCACTACCGTGGATCAAAGTAAAGCCATGCTTCGTGTACGTAAGAATCTTGAGCTTAAGCTAAGGAATCTGACGAATAGCCGTGATGTGCGATGCATTAACCGATTTATGAATTCGGTATTTATCGGTGATTACAAACCATTCCATTTTTCTTATAACCGCATGAATTATGTAAAGGATATGAAGAAGGATTATACTTCACTGGCGTTGAGCAAATGGATAAATAGTGCAGAATAAAACTGTTTCTTTTTTTATGAAAAACTGTTACAATGTTTGATGCAGTTGAAAGAACAGTTCACAACATAATTGCAGTCCATCTATTTTATTGGATCGGAATTAAGAGAGCGATTATGTTATATACGGAGGAATAATGAAAATATATTTTATTTCACTAGGTTGCGATAAGAACCTGGTTGACAGCGAAAACATGCTTGGAATTCTGGGCGAGAACGGATACACCATCACAAGTGAAGAAAAGGACGCAGATATTATCATTATTAATACCTGCTGTTTTATCCACGATGCGAAGGAAGAGAGCATTACTACCATTTTAGAAATGGCCGAATATAAAAAAAGCGGTTCGCTTAAGGCATTGATTGTAACCGGATGTCTGGCAGAACGCTATAAAGATGATATCTTAAAGGAGATTCCGGAAGTCGATGCGCTGCTTGGAACCTCAAGTTTTGCCGCGATTATTGATGTAATTAAGGAGATAACCGATGGCAAGCAGCATACCCGTTTTGAATCACTGGAGCTTCTGCCAAGAACCACCAGCAAGCGTATGCTTACCTCCGGAAGCTATTCCGCCTATTTAAAGATAGCGGAAGGCTGCGATAAGCATTGTACTTATTGTATTATCCCTCAGGTAAGGGGTAATTATCGAAGTGTTCCTATAGAAGATCTGGTCAATGAAGCTAATTATCTTGCGGAACAAGGTGTGAAAGAATTGATTTTGGTCGCTCAGGAGACCACTTTGTATGGCAAAGATTTATATGGTGAGATAAGATTATCCAAACTCTTGCATGAGTTGTGCAATATCAATGGTATTGTATGGATTCGTATTCTTTACTGTTATCCGGAAGAAATCACGGATGAGTTGATTGAAACAATGAAACAGGAGCCAAAGATATGCCGTTATCTTGATCTTCCGATTCAGCATGCATCTGACCGTATCTTAAAGCTGATGGGCAGAAGAACCAACAAAGCTGATCTGATTCATATTATCACAAAGCTTCGTAATAACCTACCGGATCTTGTTCTTCGTACTACCTTGATTACAGGTTTTCCTACGGAGACAGAAGAAGAACATCAGGAATTATTAGAATTTGTGCGTGAGATGCGATTTGAACGCCTCGGTGTATTTACCTATTCCAAGGAGGATAACACCGCCGCTGCTAAATTAAAGCCGCAGATCTTAGCCAAAGTGAAGAAGCAAAGACAAAAGGAAATAATGAAGCTTCAACAAAGTATTGTATTCGAGAGAACCCAGAGCTTAGTGGGACAAACCTTCGATGTATTGATTGAAGGAAGAATAGCCGATGAGGAACAGGTATATATCGGCAGAACCTATATGGATGCACCTCAGGTAGATGGTTTTGTCTTCCTAACCTCGGAGAGAGAGCTGATCTCAGGTGATCTGGCACAGGCGGTAATTACCGGTGCAAAGGGTTATGATCTCGTAGGCGATATAGTGGAAGGGAGTATAAGATAATGAATCTACCGAATAAGATTACGATATTCAGAGTATGTATGATACCAATCTTTGTATTTTTTATGCTGGTATCCGGGATTCCCGGTGGCAGATATATCGCATCGGCCATTTTTATAATTGCTGCTCTCAGTGATTTGTTAGACGGATATATTGCCAGAAAACATAATCTGGTTACGAACTTCGGTAAATTCATGGATCCCTTGGCAGATAAGCTCCTCGTTTCCAGTGCACTGATCTGCCTGGTTGATTTAAAGCTTTTACCTGCCTGGATCGTAATCATTATCATTGCAAGAGAATTCATCATCAGCGGTTTTCGTCTGATTGCCTCCGATAACGGTGTTGTAATCGCAGCCAGCTGGTGGGGGAAAATCAAAACAACGGTTCAGATGGTGATGAGTATTATGCTGATTATTAATTTGGATCATCCTTTCATCAATTTACTGGAACAGGTTGCAATCTATCTGGCAGCCTTTTTAACCGTGATATCTTTGATTGATTATATGTTGAAGAATAAAAATGTGCTAAAGGAAAAACACTAAAAAACTGAAGCAGTATTGATAAGTGAATTCGGACACTATGTTATATGCCATAGAAAGGCGTATAACATAGTGTCCTTTCCAAATAGGAACAGATTATGAAAGGAGACACTATGACAGTCGAATTGCTTAGTGTAGGAACAGAATTATTACTTGGTAATATTGTGAATACCAATGCCAATTATTTATCCCAAAAATGCGC
>JAGFXQ010000182.1 GCA_017861355.1 Bacillota bacterium | reverse complement strand
TTGAGTCATGACCTGGGACACACTCCGTTTGGACATGCCGGTGAGAGAGCGCTCAGTCGTGTATGCCCCGAGGGTTTTCAACATCATCTGCAAAGTATCCGTGTTGTTGAGATATTAGAGAATCACGGGCAAGGCTTGAATTTAACCAAAGAGGTCCGTGATGGAATCAGACATCATCAGACAGAGGGTACTCCGGCCACATTGGAGGGCAAGATTGTTCGGTTATGCGATAAGATAGCCTATATTAACCATGATATTGATGATGCCATTCGTGGAAAGATCATCAGTGAAGAAGAAATACCAAGAGAATATACCGATGTGCTTGGCCATAGTCTTGGAAAGCGATTGGATACACTGGTACATAATATCATAACGAATAGCGAGAACAAAAACGACATCATCATGGCTCCGGATATTTTAGCTGCAATGAAGCATTTGCGCGAATTTATGTTTGAAAGTGTTTATATGAATAAAAAGGCGAAAAGCCAGGAGGAACAGGCGGAACGATTACTTGAGACCTTATTTGTATACTATTTAGAACATCTGGATAAGCTGCCGGAGGAATACCAGCAGCGGATGAAGTCCTTGGATGAGCCTCCTTATCGCGTGGTATGTGATTATGTGGCTGGTATGACAGATCGTTATGCGGTCACAAAATTTAAGGATTTGATGATTCCCTCTGCTTGGAGCGTATATTAGACAGAAGAAAATATCATTACTATAATACATCAATGTTCAGTGGGAGGAATGCACGATGCTTTATTCGGACGAGTTAATAGAAGAAATCAGAAGCAGGAATGATGTAGTAAGTGTCATCGGCTCCTACATAAGATTACAGAAAAAGGGCAGTAATCATATGGGTCTCTGCCCCTTTCATAACGAGAAAACTCCCTCGTTTTCTGTGAGCTCATCGAAGCAAATGTATCACTGCTTCGGCTGCGGAGTGGGAGGTAATGTATTAACCTTTATCATGGAATATGAGAATTATACTTTTCTTGAAGCCTTACGTTTTCTTGCAGAACGGGCAGGTATAGCACTTCCGGAACAGGAATACAGTGAGGAGCAGAGACGCCAATCCGATTTGAAGGGGCGCTTGCTGGAAGTAAATAAGTTGGCTGGTACCTATTTTTATTATCAATTTAAGAGTCAAGAGGGACAAGCTGCTTATGACTATCTTGTTAAGCGAGGCTTAAGTGAAGATACCATTAAGCATTTTGGACTTGGATATTCGAACCGTTACAGTGATGATTTATATCGGTATCTCAAGAAGCAGGGCTATGAAGATGAATTCCTCTCACAATCCGGACTGGTTACGATTGATGAGAGACTTGGTGGCAGGGATAAATTCCGAGACCGTGTTATGTTTCCGATCATGGATGCAAATCATAGAGTAATTGGCTTTGGCGGCAGAATTATGGGGAATGCGGGACCGGAGGTTCCGAAGTACCTGAATACGCCGGAAACAAGAGTTTTTGAGAAAAGCCGTAATCTTTACGGACTTAATTTTGCAAAGGCCTCCAGAAAGACTTATTTTCTGATCTGTGAGGGTTATATGGATGTCATTGCCCTACATCAGGCAGGTTTTACGAATGCGGTAGCAGCTCTTGGCACAGCATTTACCGGATTTCATGCAAATCTGTTAAAACGTTATACTAACGAAGTGTTACTGACTTTTGATAGTGATCAGGCCGGGACACAGGCTGCACTTCGATCTATTCCGATCTTGAAGGAAGTAGGACTTACCATCAAGGTTATTAATATGAAGCCTTATAAGGATCCGGACGAGTTCATCAAAGCACTCGGTGCAGAGGAATTTCAGAAGCGAATTGCGGAAGCGAGGAGCAGCTTTTTCTTCGAAATCGATGTTCTTCAAAAGGAATTCGATATGTCCGATCCGGAACAGAAGACAAAATTCTTCCATGAAACCGCCAGAAGGTTAACTTCCTTTGGGGAAGAACTGGAGCGGAATTTTTATATCGACGCGGTTGCTAAAGCATATCAGATCGATGTAGAGCAGCTTCGAAGGCTGGTCAACAAGATTGGATCTCAAATTGTAATCGGTGCAGGGGAACCGAAGGAACCTAGGGGAGATGCAGTCCGAGGCAGAAAGGGACCTGAGGATGGAATGTCAAAATCTCAGAAGCTGATGCTGACCTGGTTAATCGAAGATCCTACTCTTTTTGGTAAGATCAAAGGGATACTGGGGCCGGAGGATTTTACCGAGGGTATCTACAAGGAGGTTGCACAGCTTGTATTTGAACAATATGATAAAGAACAAGCAGTGAATCCGGCGAAGATTATCAATTGTTTTGAAAGCAAAGAGGAACAATCTGAGGTTGCAGCATTGTTTTCCGCGGGCATCCATGGTGATATGGATGAGGCCGGTTGGCATAAGGCTTTGACGGATACGGTGATGAGGCTCAAGGAAAACAGTCTTGATATGCAAAGCCAGAAAGCAATCGAAGTAAATGACACCGCTCTGCTCATGAAGATTATTGCTGAGAAGACGGAACTGAAAAAGAGAAGCATCGTTTTTACAAGCTAAACTTGAATAGGAAATGAGCATAAATGCCGAGTATAGGCAGGAATTGCATATTTCATCAAATGATGGTTAAAATATAAAAAGAGTCGAAGAAGGAAGGATTATCTATGGACGAAAGTATTGTAAAATTTACTGAGAGACTGAAGGAATTATTGGCTTTTGCCGAAAAAAAGAAGAATGTTCTGGAATTTCAGGAAGTAAATGATTTCTTCGCTGATATGGAGCTGGATCCCGGGCGGATCGAGAAAATATATGATTTCCTTGACAAGCATAATGTTGATGTATTAAGAATATCCGAAGAGGATGAGGAAGATATCATCCTTGAGGATGATGAGGAGTTGGAACCCTTGGATCTATCGATTCCGGAGGGTATCAGTATAGAAGATCCGGTCCGTATGTATCTCAAGGAGATTGGCAAGGTGCCCTTGCTTAATGCGGATGAGGAGATTGAGCTGGCAAGAAGGATGGAGGATGGTGATGATTATTCAAAGAAACGCCTTGCTGAGGCGAATCTTAGATTGGTCGTCAGTATTGCAAAACGCTATGTCGGCAGGGGGATGCTTTTCCTTGATTTGATTCAAGAGGGCAATCTTGGACTGATCAAGGCTGTAGAGAAGTTTGATTATCGCAAGGGTTACAAGTTCAGTACTTATGCTACCTGGTGGATCAGACAAGCTATCACAAGAGCAATCGCGGACCAGGCTAGAACAATTCGTATTCCGGTTCATATGGTAGAAACGATTAATAAATTAACCCGAGTTCAACGTCAGCTTCTTCAGGAGTTAGGACGTGAACCATCTCCGGAAGAGATCTCTGAGGTGATGAATATGCCAGTGGAGCGAGTTCGTGAGATCCAGAAGATCTCACAAGAGCCGGTTTCCCTGGAAACTCCCATCGGAGAAGAGGAAGATAGTCATCTTGGGGACTTCATTCAGGATGATAATGTGCCGGTACCGGCAGATGCAGCAGCCTTTACTCTGCTTAAGGAACAGCTGGTAGAAGTGCTTGGAACCTTGACAGAAAGAGAGCAGAAGGTGTTACGACTTCGCTTCGGTCTGGATGATGGGCGTGCCCGTACTCTGGAAGAGGTGGGAAAAGAATTCAATGTAACAAGAGAACGTATCCGTCAGATTGAGGCTAAGGCACTTCGCAAATTAAGGCACCCAAGCCGAAGCCGAAAGCTAAAAGATTATTTGGAGTAGGCCAAATATTCGGAAGAACTATTCTTTATGACATGGCTTGAGTTGCAGAAGAACAGAGATTACTGTTTATAATAGAAACATTTATCTATAGGGCATTCATGAGATTTTCGCAAACCGGAACAGCGGTTTACGGACTAATCGGTGATTGCCCTATTTTTACTTGTTGCACGAAAATTTCATTAACCGAATCAGATATCAAATTCTTATATGGAAATCGGATAAAAATAATGATAAGATATAGTAATATCAGAGCTTCCGATCGGGAAATATGGATAAGGAAGTTAATCCTCTCTTATGTATATTCTGAGAGAAGGAGATTTTAGCTAGAATGGAGAAATGTATGCAGCTATCAAAACGCTTACAGGCAGTGGCCGATCTGGTTACCCCGAACAGTAGAGTAGCTGATGTCGGTTGTGATCATGCTTATACCTCAATCTATTTGATTGAGAAGAGGATAGCAAGTCAGGTTATCGCAATGGATGTCAACCAGGGACCAATTAACAGAGCCAAAGATAATATAAATAAGTATGGATATTCGAAGCAGATCGAGACCCGAAAGTCCAATGGATTAGAGAAGCTTCGGACCATGGAAGCCGATACTATTCTGATCGCAGGGATGGGAGGTGCTTTAACCATACAGATTCTTGAGGATCGACCTGAACTAGTGGAACAGATTCAGGAGTTAATTCTACAGCCACAGTCCGAGATTAATAAGGTAAGATTGATGCTTCAAGACAGAGGGTTTCTGATTATCCGAGAGAATATGGTCAAGGAAGACGGCAAATATTACATGATGATGCGGGCGGTCCATAAGGAAACGGTAACAGAGCCGGAACGATTTTTACTTATTAAGCCAGAACATTTTTATTATGGGAGACTCTTACTTGAGCAGAAACATCCAATCCTTCGTGCTTTTCTCGACTGGGAGAGGGAGTTGTATGGAAATATTCTTCAGAACCTGAAAGCGGAGCAGACGGAGAACGCAAAAGCTCGTGAGAAGGAGATGGAGGAGAAGATAGATTTAATACTTTGCGGACTAAAATACTATGATGAAGAGAAGAGGTAACGCATATGGAGGCTAAGCAAGGCAATATTAGGATTGAGATTAAGGGAAATGTGTATGAATATCCCAGTGGTACAACGCTGTTAGACATCAGTAGAGATTTTCAAAAGGAGTACGACAGTCAGATTATATTAGCCTTTGTTAACAATAAGCTTCGAGAGCTGTTTAAACATGTCAATGATAATTGCTCCATTCGTTTTGTCACCGTCAGTGAAGATGCAGGACATAAGACTTATCAGCGCGGTATGGTACTCGTGATGCTAAAAGCAATCTATTCTGAATTTGGCAATGAAAATGTACACAAGGTATCCGTGGAATATGCGATCAGCAATGGTCTGTATTGTGATTATGTTGGGACGGAAGCCCTGACAGAAGAACGGATCCTTTCTATTAAGAAGAGAATGCTGGATCTGGTTCAGAGAGATATTCCTTTCATGAAACGCAGCATCGGAACAGATGATGCGATCGAGCTTTTCCGCCGGTACCGCATGTATGACAAAGAGAAGCTTTTCCGTTATCGTAGAGTATCGAAAGCCAATATCTATAATCTGGATGGCTTCGAAGACTATTATTATGGATATATGCCCCCGAGATCCGGAATGTTGAAGTATTTTGATATCATGAAGTATAACGACGGAATATTATTACTACTACCAAATAAGAAGAAGCCAACCTTTGTAGAAACCTTCGTACCGCAGCCAAAGCTTTATGAGACACTGAGGGAAGCGAATGATTGGGCCAGAATGATGGATATCCCTAATGTAGGTGCATTGAATGATGTGATATCAAAGGGAAATATGAATGAATTGATTCTGGTTCAGGAGGCTCTTCAGGAGAAGAAGATCAGCGACATTGCAGAGAATATTAAGAAATCCGGCGGTAAGAAATTCATTATGATTGCAGGACCTTCGTCTTCCGGAAAGACAACCTTCTCGCATCGATTAAGTATTCAGCTGAAAGCACATGGGTTCAAACCGCATCCGATTGCAGTAGATAATTATTTTGTGGATCGTGATAATACACCGAAGGATGAAGACGGCAACTTTAATTTTGAAATACTGGATGCGATTGATATCGAACAGTTTAACAAGGACATGACCGATCTTATGAATGGCAAGACGGTGGAGATGCCGGTGTTTAATTTTGTGTCCGGCAAACGTGAATATAAAGGAGATTTTCTGACTCTGGGCCCGGATGATGTACTTGTAATCGAGGGGATTCATGGCCTGAATGATGCTTTGTCTTATACGCTGCCAAGAGAAAGTAAATTCAAGATCTATATTAGTGCATTGACCCAGTTAAATATTGATGAACATAATCGGATCCCAACAACCGACGGTCGTTTGATCCGCAGAATGGTTCGGGATGCAAGAACAAGAGGGGCATCAGCGCAAAAGACAATTTCAATGTGGCCTTCGGTCAGACGTGGTGAGGATGAGAATATTTTTCCTTTTCAGGAGGATGCGGATGTGATGTTTAATTCGGCCTTAATCTATGAGCTTTCTGTATTAAAGCAGTATGCAGAGCCTATCTTGTTTGGGATTGATCGGAATTGTCCGGAATATGTAGAAGCAAAGAGATTATTGAAGTTTTTGGACTATTTCATTGGTGCACCCAGTGAATCAGTACCAAAGAACTCTATATTAAAAGAATTTTTAGGTGGAAGTTGTTTTAATGTATGAGTAGCACGGTAAGCCGGGTTCTGTCTCGGATGATCATCTATCTTGACCACATGTCGCCATGTGGCTCCAGCACCGCTCACGTACTTTCGTACGCGAGCGGGTACTACGCGACCAACCCTAAAGCACGGCGGGCAACCGTATCGCTTTATGTTCGGTCTTGCTTCGAGTGGGGTTTACATAGCCCCTACTGTTACCAGTAAGGCGGTGGTCTCTTAAGCCACCTTTCCATCCTTACCAACGTATATGATTTGCAAGCAAATCGTATACGCGGGCGGTATATTTCTGTTGCACTAGCCTTGGAGTCGCCTCCACCGGACGTTATCCGGCACCCTGCCCTATGAAGCCCGGACTTTCCTCACCTTGTTAGGCGCGATCATCTGTGCTACTCACAGGTTGTATTCTAACACGGTCA
>JAGFXQ010000029.1 GCA_017861355.1 Bacillota bacterium | reverse complement strand
TCTGGGGAGTATTGATGATTTGGAAAACATAATTCATGATAATGCGATTGATTATGTTTATATCATGGATCATAAAAGTACGGAATTGTACTACAAGCCATATATCGAAAATTGCTTGGATATGGGTATTACAGTTGGTCTGATCTTCGACTTCTATTACTCTATTGATGCACATAGTTATGTCAGTAGTATAGGAAATTATCCGGTTCTCACTTATCATACGGTTGTTTTAAACAATGTCTCCAGAGCAATTAAACGAACTATGGATATTGTGGGAAGCATTGTTGGTATTATTGTTTTTTCGCCGCTTATGTTAGCCGCTGCGATTGCTATAAAAATCGAAGATTCTAAAGGACCAATCCTTTTTAAACAGATACGCGTTGGTCAGAATGGGCGGCAATTTTACATTTATAAGTTTCGTAGTATGTATATCGATGCAGAAGAGAGAAAAAAAGAACTAATGAAGCAAAACGAAATGAACAATGATTTTATGTTTAAGATAAAGGATGATCCTCGTATTACAAAAGTGGGTAAATTTATTCGAAAAACAAGTATCGATGAGCTTCCACAGTTTTTTAATGTACTTTTCGGTGATATGAGCTTGGTGGGTACAAGACCTCCGACTCTCGACGAGGTTAACAAGTATGAGAGAAGATATTGGAGGCGAGTGAGCATTAAACCAGGAATAACCGGAATGTGGCAAGTTAGTGGGAGAAGTAAGATAACGGATTTTGATGAGGTAGTTCGGTTGGATACAATTTACATAGACAAGTGGGATATATTGCTTGATCTAAAAATAATTTTTAGAACAGCTATTCAAATGATACTGAAAGATAAGGATGCTTATTAGATGATTCTTCCTCGATAAAGATGATAATTCGGCTGACAATCAGACTATAATTAAGAATTGAAAACCTTTTACTAAGATTTCTTTGTAGAAGGTTTTAAACAGTACAAAGATAAACAAATTCCAAGTACTACCGCCTATTTTCCCTGCATACAATGTAACAACAACGATAATAGAGGGGAACCCTATGAAAGGCTATATAGAGGAACGGGCGGTTGAAATCGCTAATTATATCATCGATAATAATGCGACTGTGAGGCAGACCGCAAAACAGTTCGGGATATCGAAGTCAACCGTACATAAAGACGTAACAGAACGTCTTACGCAGATCAACCCCTCCCTAGCAGAAAGAGCCAGGGTAGTCTTGGACCTCAATAAGTCGGAGCGCCATATCAGAGGCGGTTTAGCTACTAAGGAAAAATACCTTCATAAGACAAGATATAATTCTGCTTACTAGGGTGAATTGTTTCGACTGTAAGCCAACAATGAGTGAAAGAGATTTTCCTTTGGAGAATCTCTTTTTCTTTGTATTTGGGCAAACTCAATCTTTCCATGAACTCCATATTGTTTGGTTGTGGGGTGGGGGTTATAATGTAGGCAGAGAGAAAAATCGTACAAAAGATGCCCACCGTAATCGGTGAGGCTTTTTTTATTGTTAATTTAATAACTATTCTGTCAAAATAAGTAGGGTTGTGTTATAATACCTTTTGTGCGTTTAAGGATAAACACATTGTTTTAAGCTTAACGAACTTAGTTTTATACTTAACAAACTTACCAGCATGTTTAACAAAGACTGAATTTTTATACATTATAATGCATTACAATACCATTTTTACTAACAAATTCGGTCTGAAATAAAAGTATCATAATAAATCAAAAGAAAGAAGGAAAAGGTTCTATGGGTAAGTCAACATTCCCGGGTGGTATCCACACGTATGACGGTAAAGATCTGACGATGGACAAGCCTACAACTGTTCTTTTACCTAAGGGTGATCTGGTGTTTCCTATGGTTCAACATCTTGGAGCTCCGGCAAAACCGATCGTCGCAAAAGGAGACAAGGTCCTCGTCGGTCAGCGAATAGCAGAGGCAGGTGGCTTTATCTCTGCGCATGTGATCGCCTCGGTATCAGGAACAGTCAAAGAAATTGAGAAGAGATTAACTGTATCAGGAAACATGGTGGAATCCATTGTAATAGAAAATGACAATGAATACCGGACAGTAGACGACTTTGGCAAAGAACGTGACATAAACAAACTGACAAAAGAAGAAATTCGCAGCTATGTGAAAGAAGCTGGTATCGTGGGTCTTGGTGGCGCAGGCTTTCCGACCCATGTGAAGCTCACCCCGAAGGATGACAGTAAGATTGATTATGTTATTGTTAACGGTGCGGAATGTGAACCCTACCTTACTTCGGATTACCGTATGATGTTAGAAGAACCGGAGAAGATCATCGGTGGCCTCAAGATAATATTAAGATTGTTTGAAAATGCAAAGGGTGTGATTGCAATTGAGGATAATAAGCCCGAAGCAATTAAAAAATTAAGAGAACTTACTGCAACGGAGAACAATATTGAAGTTGCCAGTGTTAAGACAAAATACCCGCAAGGCGGAGAGCGTCAATTAGTATATGCGATTACAGGAAGAAAACTCAATTCCAAGAAGCTTCCTGCTGATGTAGGCTGTGTCGTGGATAACGTAGATACCGTAATTGCAATCTATAATGCGGTTGCTAAGAGTACACCGCTCATCCGTAGAATTGTCACTGTATCCGGCGATGCGGTTACGAATCCTCAGAATTTTAGTGTTGCAATCGGAATTGATTATTGGGAGATTCTTGAGGCAGCAGGTGGCTTTACCGATCGCCCGGAGAAGATGATCTCCGGTGGACCAATGATGGGTATCGCATTGTATAACTGTAATGTTCCTGTAATGAAGACTTCTTCAGCACTTCTTGGTCTTAAGAAGGATACAGCAGCAGTGGAGGAAAGTCCCTGCATCCGTTGCGGTAAGTGCGCTGAGAAATGCCCGTTACAATTAATGCCTTTCCAGCTTGCTGCTCTTGCTAACCGCAATGATGACGATGGCTTTGTTAAATCCGATGGTATGGAGTGCTGTGGCTGTGGCTGCTGTTCCTATATCTGCCCGGCGAAGAGAAGCTTATCGCAGTCAATTATGCAGACAAGAAACAGTATTATTGGCAAGCGTAAGAAAGCGTAATTCGAACATAAATAATGAAAGAGGTGTAAACGTTGAGTGACTTATTTCATGTATCGGCAGCTCCCCATAATAGAAGCCCGATTACAACAAAAAGCATTATGCAGGATGTACTGCTTGCATTAATTCCCGCCGGTATCTTCGGTGTATATAACTTTGGTATCAACGCTCTGACGGTGATTGTAGTTTCCATCGCTGCCTGTGTGTTAACAGAATACCTGTATTGCAGATTTATGAAGAAATCTGCTACCATCGGTGATTACAGCGCAGTGGTTACCGGTCTGTTACTGGCATATAATCTCCCTTCGAACTTTCCTATATGGATGACGATCGTCGGAAGCGTATTTGCAATTGTGATTGTTAAGATGCTGTTTGGCGGTTTGGGACAAAATTTTATGAATCCGGCTCTGGCAGCTCGTGTTTTTCTCTTGATCAGTTTCCCGGTGCGAATGACAAGCTTTGCAGTAGAGAAATTAACTACTCCGAATACAGCGGACTATATAAAGCATGGCTTTGTAGCCCTGGACGGGGTATCCGGTGCAACTCCTTTGGCAGCATTAAAAGCCGGAGAGTCAGTTGATTTATGGAAGATGCTGATCGGTAATACCGGTGGTACCATCGGTGAGACCAGTGCCATTGCAATCCTGATTGGCGCAGCTTATTTGTTATTCAGGAAGGTAATCTCTCTTCGCATTCCGCTAACTTATATCATCTCCCTGGCGGTATTTGTACTTATCTTCGGAGGCAAAGGCTTTGATATGACCTTTGTACTGGGACATATTCTTGGCGGTGGTCTACTCCTCGGAGCTTTCTTCATGGCAACGGATTATGTTACCAGTCCGATTACCCGCGTGGGTCAGATCGTATTTGGTATCAGTCTTGGTCTTCTGACCGGATTGTTCCGTCTGCAGGGAGGTTCTGCAGAAGGGGTATCCTATGCAATCATCTTCTGTAATCTTCTCGTGCCGTTAATAGAGAAGGTAACCAGACAGACTTCCTTTGGAAAGGAGCGTGCTGTTCGTGAAAAATAAGAAACCCTTTATTAAGTCTGAATTAATCAGAGATGCGATAGCACTTTTTATCATAACCTTAGTATCCGGGTTGGGTCTCAGCTATGTTTATGAGATCACCAAAGAACCCATTGCCATACAGGCAGAGCAAAAGACGTTGGAAGCAAATCAGGAAGTTTTCGCAGATGCTGCCTCCTTTGAACAGGATGAAGATCTAATGAATATTCTTGGTAGCACAGATCTAGTCAGCATCAATCCAGACTATGCAGGTGTAACAATTGACAGTATTAGCAAAGCCTTAAGCAGCAGCAACGAAATGCTCGGATATAATATCACGGTTTCCACTTCTGCAGGCTACAAGGATGGCATTCGCTTTGTCTATGGATATTCCTTGGATGGAAGTCTAAAGGGAATTGCGTTCTTAGCGATCAGTGAGACAGCAGGTCTCGGTATGAAAGCGAAAGAACCGGATTTTACTGGGCAATTCTTAGGTAAGCAGGTATCGCAATTCGTAGTAACTAAGACCGGAGCAACCACAGACGAGCAGATTGATGCAATCAGTGGTGCAACCATTACTTCCAGAGCGGTTACCAATGCGGTGAATGCTGGTATCGAATTTGTGACAGCACATTCCACAGAGTTAGGAGGCGGACAATAATGAAGATGAATAAATATGTAGAACGTATTTATAACGGTATTATTAAGGAGAATCCTACCTTTATAATCATGCTTGGTATGTGTCCGACCTTGGCAGTAACAACCTCCGGTAACAACGGTTTGTATATGGGTCTGACCACAACGGTAGTACTCGCGATGTCTAACTTACTGATTTCGGCACTTCGTAAATTTATCCCGGACAAGGTTCGTATTCCGGCATACATCGTAGTCGTAGCTTCCTTGGTTACCGTAGTCCAGTTACTTTTGGCAGCCTACCTCCCGGTAGTAAATGAGTTGTTGGGTATTTACATTCCTCTGATTGTAGTTAACTGTATCATTCTAGGCAGAGCGGAGGCTTATGCAGCAAAGAATTCCATCGGGTTATCCCTCTTCGACGGTATCGGTATGGGATTGGGCTTCACCTTGGCGTTAAGTATCATCGGTTCCTTCCGTGAATTACTTGGTGCCGGAACGATCTTCAGCTTTAAGATTACCCCGGATAGCTTTGAGCCGATCTCGATCTTCATTCTCGCACCGGGAGCGTTATTTACCTTGGCAATCCTGACTGCGTTGCAGAACAAATTAAAATTACCGTCTGCAACGAACGGTTCCGCAGGCAACAATGTCGGCTGTGGTGGTGATTGCTCTCACTGTATGGGAAGCACCTGTACCACGAACCGTGAGGAGATATCCTCCAAGGCAGAGACATCGAAGGTAACTATAGCAAAGAAATCCGAAGCAGGCGACACACAAAATCAGAAATAAGGAGGATTGATTAAGATGAAAGAGCTCATCATGATAATTATAGGATCGGCACTCGTGAATAACGTTGTCTTAAGTCAATTCCTTGGCTTATGCCCGTTCCTCGGAGTATCAAAGAAAACAAATACAGCAGCAGGCATGGGAGCGGCGGTAATCTTCGTTATTACGGTAGCATCTGCACTATGCAGCTTGATTTATTCTAAATTATTGGTTCCGCTGGACATGGGATATCTTCAGACCATCGTATTTATCTTGGTTATTGCATGTTTGGTTCAGTTCGTAGAGCTGATTCTGAAGAAATACAGCCGTCCGCTTTACAGCGCACTTGGTGTATATCTTCCATTGATCACAACAAACTGTGCAGTACTTGGTGTTGCATTGATTAATGTTACAGAGGATTATGGTCTGGTCAAAAGTACGATTAACGGTTTCGGAACTGCGGCAGGATTTACGATTGCCATTATCATTATGGCGGGTATCCGTGAGAGAATTGAATACAATGACGTCACAAAATCCTTCCAAGGCTCACCGATTGTTTTAATCACCGCAGGTCTGATGGCTATGGCTTTCTTCGGATTTGCAGGCTTATAGAATAGGGGGAAATAGATATGTTGAATATGATGCAAGATAGTTTCCTTCCTGACATGCTTCGTGTTGCTGCTGCATTCAGTTTTCAGGGTGTGATGGTAGCAACAGCAATCGTTGCCGGAGTAGGTCTGTTTATCGGACTGTTCCTAGGCTTCGCAGCAAAGACGTTTGCAGTACAGCAGGATGAACGAGAGGTTAAGGTTCGTGAACTTCTTCCCGGTGCGAATTGCGGCGGTTGCGGATATCCCGGTTGTGATGGTCTGGCTGCAGCAATTGCAAAAGGTGAAGCACCTGCGAATGCCTGTCCGGTTGCCAATAAAGAGGCTCATGCGCAAATTGCTGAAGTTATGGGTACCTCGGTGGAAGAGTCGGAGAAAATGGTAGCCTTTGTAAAGTGCGTCGGTACTTGTGACAAGACCGAGGTTAAGTATGAATATTATGGTGTTCAGGATTGCAATAAAGCTGCAGTTGCACCCGGTAAGGGCAATAAGAAGTGTTCATACGGTTGTATGGGCTATGGCTCCTGCGTTCGGGTATGCGCATTTGACGCAATCCATATTGTAGACGGTATCGCAGTCGTAGATAAAGAGAAATGCACCGGTTGCAGTTCTTGTACCGCGCAGTGTCCGAATAAACTGATTGAGATGGTTCCGGACAGAGCGAAAACACTGGTGGGCTGTAGCTCATTAGACAAAGGCAAGGATGTTAAGGCAGCTTGTTCTGCAGGCTGTATCGGCTGTAAGCTTTGCGTCAAAGCGTGTGAATTTGATGCAATCCATGTTGATAATAATTTGGCATATATTGACTATAGCAAGTGTACCAACTGTGGCAAGTGCGTTGCAGTATGCCCGGTGAAGGTGATCCAGGTAAAGGCTATATCATAATTGCGATTTTATCGGATACTATATAAAATGCATACATAGAAGTGCTTCAATCGGCGACTTCCTTGTATGCATTTTTAAGTAGGCAGTAGGTTTTGTTTATTAAAAATACGGTTTCTACTTGCCACTTGAATAATTAAAAAAAATACTATAGAATGAATTCATATAAACATTGATTTGTGAGGGAATAGGTGAAGAGTTAAATGGCTACGATTCAAGAACTATCTGAACGCTGTGGGGTATCGGTTTCAACGGTGAGTAAGGCATTAAATGGATACTCGGATATCAGCGATAAGACAAGGGACCTAGTAATAAAAATGGCAAACGAGATGGGGTATTTTCCGAATGCAAATGCGAGAGCATTAAAGCTAAAGAAAACCTATAATATTGGTGTTCTATTTAATACCCTTTCCAATCTTGGATTAAAAAATGAATATTTTGCTCACATTTTAGAGGCCTTCAAGGATGAGGCTGCACAGAATGGATATGATATAACTTTTATTGAACATAACATTGGCAGAAGGAAGATGACTTATCTGGAGCATTGCCAGTACCGGCATTTTGATGGGGTATGTATTGTTTGTGCAGATTTTGAGAACGAGGAAGTTGTCAGGCTGGTGAACAGTGAGATCCCAGTACTGACCATAGATTATGCTTTTCAGAAAGCATATTCGATTATCTCGGATAATTATGGTGGTATGAAGCAATTGGCAAGCTTTATTTTACGACAAGGTCATAAGGATATCGCATTTATCCATGGAGGGAATACACTGGTGACTCGCAATCGTATCGATGGATTTCTTGATACGATGGAAGAAAATGGGGTGAAGATTCCCAAGGAATACTTGAGAGAAAGTCCGTATCGCAATTCCCTAATGGCGGAGGAGCAGACACTCAAGCTGTTACAGTTACCGAATCGACCAACCTGTATTATCTCACCGGACGATACCTCGGCAATGGGTGTAGTCAGTGCGATACGTAAAATCGGATTACAAGTGGTGAAGGATATCTCAATTGCAGGATATGATGGATTGGATATGTCACAGTTTATCGGTGTAAAGCTGACTACGGTGAAGCAGGAAAGGGAAGCGATCGGGAAGGAAGCCGCAAAGAAGCTGATCCGGATGATTGAGGGTACGGAAGAGTTACAGCAGGATACCATATTTATGAAGCAGACATTAATTGTTGGCAACTCGGTTAAGAAGATGAATTAGCAATAAGTAGACAGAGAGGAGGAAACAGTATGATGCCGGTATATAATTATTTGCTGGAAAGCTACCCCATCAAAAGGGAAGTGATGTATCCGGCTCATAAGAGAAGTGAACTAAAGCGTGTTTACAATAATATTGTAAACCTTAGTAAACGCTCTCCTCTTTACAAAATAAATATATCAAAGGATAATCAGGAATATACCTTTGGAATAAAAGAAACGGCTCTGGAACTGAAAGCAAAGATCGGCGGAATGGCAGATCCGGAGACCTCCGGATTTGACTCAAGGACGATTGCAGTAAGTGATGATCGCGTTCTATCTGCCAAGCTATTGAAGGAAGATGTGGAAGGGTTGCCGGAAGAGATTAATTTTCAGGTGGATTCTCTGGCCTCCATTCAGATCAATGCCGGTAAGGAATTGATGCTGATCTCCAGGGGTTTAGCACCCGGCGATTATGAATTCAATGCCAAGGTGATGAACCAGGACTATAAACTGACCTATCATCACGAAAGCAGGATCGAGAATCAACACGCATTGAAGAAGATGGCGGAGTTCATTAATTTAGCGTTGCCCGGAGTAAATGCAACCGTGGATCGGGGCTTGAATCCGGAATACGGAAGAATTGTAGTTATGTCAGAACAAGCAGGAAAACACGGAGAACCGGCATTTCAGTTTTCAGACACGGATTATTATCAAACAGGTGTTGTGGAATACTTTGGTCTGGACCGAGTGGAAAAGCCCTCGGATACCGCAGGATTTTACATCAATGAGGTTTATCGACAGACCTCCACTAATACCTTTAACCTTGACGGAAAGCTGCGCATTACCTTAAATGAAACCAGTGAAGAACCGGTTACGATTAAAATCGTTCCAGATAGTGAGAAGATCTTAGGGGCCGTAGAGGGTGTATTAAATACCTATAATCGTCTACTTCGGATTGCTCATAACAGAATGCAAGACAATTCGGAGCATTTTCGCGCTTCCAAATTAATCGGTGAGATGAAAAGTATGGAGAAGATGTATTCGAATGAGCTGGAATCCTGCGGTATTACACCGGATGAGAATGGATATCTGACGCTTCGGGACTCACTGGCAGTCCAAGCATCAGTCGATGGGACCATGGAAAGCTTATTTACAAAAGAAAACGGATTTATCGCAAGACTCATGGAAAAAGCGGAGTCTATTGCAATAAATCCGATGGAATACTTGGAGAAAACAGTGGTTACTTATCCAAATAAGGAAGCGAAGACCTTCACGAATCCTTATATTACCTCAATGTACAGCGGTTTATTCTTTAGCTCTTATTGTTAGAATAAGAGCTATTTTTTATGGTTACGGTAAATAATTTAACGTTTCATGTTATATATGTATTCACTTGGTGTGATACCGATACGTTTTTTGAAGATACGACTAAAATAATTCGGATCCTTATAACCGACCATAAAGCAAACCTCCTTCACCGTGAGGTTAGAATTGGTTAGCAGTTCCTTTGCTTTTTTTACACGGAGCATGGAGAGCCAATCGATAAAATTAAACCCGGTGGTCTTCTTGATCAGCTTGCTAAAATATTGAGGGCTGATATTCACCTGCTCTGCTACATCTTCCAGTGAGATATCTTCGGAATAATGATTCTCCAGATATTCCTTAGTAGCTTTCACGATATGGTTTGAATAATCTATATTGCTTTGGGGCTTAACATAGCTTGTGATAAGTATGAAGTTCCGATATGCATTCTCAATCAATTCTTCGCCCTTAAGATCCTTTAGTTCCTCAGCAATTCCAGTGTAATTAATAAATTTAATATCGTTTTGACTATCGAGAGTCATCGCATGGTTGGATAATACCAGAATCTCTAATATCTTATTTCTCTTAGTAGCATCACTGAATGCACGGATGCTATCCATCATCAGACTGAAATAGTCATAAGCCTCCGATTTACGAAGACGAATCGATTCAAGGAGATGTTGCTCGGCCAAAATGTAGTCAAAATGAGCATTTGAATCATCTTGAAACGATTCCTGATAATAGATAATTTCACTATTCCAATGATATTGAGCAGAAAGAGCAGCGATGAAGGAAGAATAGATCGTATTAATATTCTGCTGGCTTCCGATTCCTATCGTAGCATCTAAATGAAAATGTTGTTTCAGTTCAACGGATAGTTCTTCGGCGATACGGAGGCTCAGTTCTTTATGAAGCTGGTCTGCTACCGGATCATCATCCGTGATCAACAGGCAAATCCTATTCATGATCAAAGGACCAACACAAATGTTTTTGTTCGGAAACAGTCGGCGGATCGATTGATGGATATCAAACTCATCCACAGCTTCCTCCCCTATTCCGGATAACTGAGGTTCTGAGAATTTAAGTATCATAATATATCCATTTTCTTTGATGGAAAGAATCCTACGGAAGCCGATCAGCTCAAGCGGATGGCAGCCTCTATATAATAAAGAAAAAATAAAGCTTCGTTCAATAAAGGATCTGTAATCCTCCTGCATAGCTTTTTGATTTGAAGTTAGGATATCCAAATGTAAGCTTTCCCAAAACTCCTTGGAATTAGTAGATCCCATCGTGCTGGTAGAGTTACTCATAAGTATACCTCCTCTGATCATGGTGATAGGTGGTGCACACGCTGCATCCTTAAATCACTGAAGGCTGACAAAAAAACGGATTTCGATGGTAATACTGTTTTTATTTATTTAAGTATAGCACAGATTAGGAAAATTTGCACCACCAAAATATGGGTATCTGTCGAATACAGTCGATTATAATAAAAATATAAAATATATAATAATTTCGTTATAATTCTGCCACATAAATGCCAATTGTAAGGCTTACTATAATATCATAAACAGGATAGTATTGACAGTGGAGATAATATTATGAAGAAGAACAATATGGCTTTACATAAATTGAATATTATTCTTACCGTTGCTATCGTTATTGTTACGGCTTCCGTATTTACAGGGGTTCGCAGCCACAGAGAAGAAAGAGCTTATAACGAAGCAGGGGGAGAAATCGTAACGATATTCAGTGAGAAAATCTCCGATCAGGAGCTTCTTTCTATCGTTGATAAATACGATAATAAAATCAATGTGGTCAGACATATTGACGATTATGCTCTTCTCTCGGTTAAGGACAGTTCATATTTTAATAATATATTACGAAATCTTAAAGCAGAGCCGAAGGTAGCTGAGGTTCAGGCAAATACTTCGGTTTCGACTTTAGGTTTTAGCAATGATACCTATGCGGATGCACAATGGGCAATTGATAACCCGGGGCATTACATCTATTTATCGGAATTGGGACGAAAAGACAGACCGGCGGTTCCTGATATGGATATGGATGTGGTCGAAGCGTGGAACCTATTATCCAATATCCCTCCGGTACGAGAGGTAGTGGTAGCAGTTATTGACACCGGTGTAGACTATTCCCATCCGGATCTGAAGGATCATATGTGGATCAACAAAGGTGAGATTGCTGGAGATAAAATAGATAACGATAATAATGGATATGTCGATGACATCTATGGCTGGGATTTCTATAATGATGACTCCACGATATGCCATTATAGCTATTCGGATCGTTTGAACATGAATGTGTCTTCACCAGAGGATAACGATGATCATGGAACGCATGTAGCAGGAATTATCGGCGCAACCCTGGACAATGGAATGGGTGTTGCGGGTGTGGCTTCCAAGGTTAATGTAAAGATCATGTCACTGAAGATAAATGGCGGACCCAAAGGAACAGGAAATATTGCTTCAGCAATAGAGGCAGTTAAATATGCAACCAGAATGGGCGCAAATATCTGTAACCTAAGCTGGGGAACTGCTTTGTACACAGCGGCATTGAAACAGGTTATGAAAGAATCGGATATGCTTTTCGTTGCGGCAGCAGGTAATACCGGGGATAATAATAATTCGGTACCGATCTATCCGGCTAGTTTAAAGTTGGATAATCTAATCTCTGTTACCTTTGTTGACTCCGCAGGTGAACTCACCAGCTTCTCGAATTACGGCCAGAATGCAGTTGATATTGCAGCACCGGGTGAAGATATTCTAAGTACGATTGTCGGAAGTTATGCTTCCATGAGTGGCTCTTCGATGGCAGCACCTCAGGTATCAGCGGTGGCAGCTTTGCTTTATGCCAGCAATAACAACCTCTATCCGGCAAATGTTAAGGATATTATATTATCAAATAGAAAAGAAATTCCCGAATTGGATGACTATCTTAGATTTGGAGGAATGCCGAATGCATACCGTGCGTTGATGGCATCCGGTTCACTGTTGCAGGATTTTGATGCTCCGATCATGAGCTTTGATACAATATATAAAAATGGCAGTATGGTGGTTCCGGTTAAAGTAGTTGATAAAGGACCTTCGAATGTCCGAGTGGTACGTTGGAGCTTAGGCGAGAAAACGGTAGCTGATTTTGCCAGAGGGGTGAATGGATCACCGGTAGAAGATAACCAGATAACGGTATCAAAAGCCGGAAAATACTCCTTCTACGCATCCGATTATGCCGGTAATGAGATTGTTAATGTATATGAGGTTGTAGAAGATAAATTAGGCCCGGTCATTAATTCAAGCTATACGGTTTCCGACACCTATAAATCCAGAACAGTGACAGTCAGAGTGATTGATTCGCAGAGCGGTGTGAAACGATTAGAATTTATGCCGGGAGTAAAAAAATCCGAAGATTTTCTACCGGGAAATGCCGGAACTGAGCTGAACCTGGAAAATGGCAAAGCAAAGTTCAAAGTCAAAGAGGATGGTGTTTATACTGTCTTTGGAATTGATAACCGAGGTAATATGTCGGTGAAAGTTGTGACAATACGGACAGTAAAGGCTCAAATGCTACAGCTGTCACAATTACAGAGGACAATGCAGGTGGAGGATACTTATACTCTTCGAGCCTATATCACTCCAAACTCATCCACGGACCGCATTACCTTTACGAGCTCGGATGAAAGAATAGCAACCGTATCTGCCACCGGTAAGATAACAGCACTGGCTCCCGGAACGGTAAGCATCTCAGTAAGAACTTCCAGTGGTCTTAATTCAATTTGTAAGATTGCTATCACCAAAAAATCTTCTGCATAGAAGGATCGCATGATTGAGGAAAACAGTATGACAATAGATTTTTCACGAAATCTGTTGTCATATTTTTTGATTCATGACAAGAAGATGTCTCATCGCTTTGTAAAAAAAGCATTGCTAAATCCTAAAATCTGTTATATAATGCAGAAAAGGCTATAAATAAATATTGACGTACCAACTTGGGTATGATATAGTAAGAAAGCAAAGTAAGAGGGCTTTTTTTTTATGCCTAAAAAAGCCTGAAACAAGTTTAGCGAATGCGCTACAAGAGAAATCGGAGGTGGATACTGTGCGCGTAAAAATCACATTGGCATGTACTGATTGCAAACAACGCAATTACAACACGACCAAAGAAAAGAAATTGCACCCGGACAGAATGGAAACTAAGAAGTATTGTAAGTTCTGCAGGTCACACACATTGCACAAAGAAACGAAATAATTAATCTGAAAGGAAATGAAGACATGGGAGAGATGGCAAATACTACTACTGAAAAAGCTCCAAAGAAAAGCTGGTTTAAGGGTCTAAAATCCGAATTCAAGAAAATCATTTGGCCGGATAAAGAAGCTCTTGCAAAACAAGCAGTTGCTGTCGTTAGTGTTACCGTTATCTTAGGATTAGTTATTTACGTACTGGATTATGTTATTGAACTCGGTATTGGAATCTTTTTAGGATAAGGGTGAGGATATGTCAGAGGCTAATTGGTACGTTGTTCACACCTACTCAGGGTACGAGAACAAAGTAAAAGCGAACATTGAGAAGACAATTGAAAACAGAAAACTGCAGGATCAGATTATCGAAGTATCTGTTCCGATGCAAGACGTAATCGAAGTTAAGAACGGTGTTAAGAAACGTGTTCAAAAGAAGATGTTTCCCGGATATGTGCTTCTCCATATGGTTATGAATGATGACGTATGGTATGTGGTTCGTAATACCAGAGGAGTAACAGGCTTCGTTGGCCCGGACTCAAAGCAACCTGTTCCGTTAACAGATCTTGAGATGCGCAGCATGGGAATCAAATCTGATGAAATCTCCTTAGATTTCGAAATCGGCGATACCGTTACTGTTACTTCCGGAGTATGGGAGAATACAACAGGACAGATTAAGGCGATTAATACCCACAAGCAGATTGTTACAATCAGCGTGGATATGTTCGGAAGAGAAACACCTGTTGAGATCGGTTTCAGTGAAGTTAAAGTTCGCAGATAATCGAATGCAAGTGAGTTAGCTAGCTGATTCATCTTGTTCAAAACATCCGTGCAAGTAAAATGAGAAGTAATATTCTCAAAGCGAATTACATTCGCTGGCGATTTGTATTCGCCAATATGTAACTTAGGTTAGTTACGTGGGAGGGAAATTCCCGCAAACACCACATTATCAGGAGGTATGCTATCATGGCAAAAAAAGTAACAGGTTATATCAAATTACAGATTCCAGCAGGCAAGGCTACACCGGCTCCCCCGGTAGGACCCGCACTTGGTCAGCACGGCGTGAATATCGTTCAGTTCACCAAGGAATTTAATGCAAGAACAGCAGATCAGGATGGTATCATTACACCCGTTGTAATTACTGTTTATGCTGACAGAAGCTTCAGCTTCGTAACAAAGACTCCTCCGGCAGCTGTATTGATTAAGAAGTCTCTTAATCTTAAGTCCGGTTCCGCTGTCCCTAACAAGACAAAAGTAGCAAAGCTTTCCCAAGCAGAGCTTAGAAAAATCGCAGAGCTTAAGATGCCTGATTTAAATGCAGCAAGTGTTGAAGCAGCGATGAGTATGATCGCCGGTACCGCAAGAAGCATGGGCGTTACCATCGAAGAATAAGAATAAGACAGCATAGTTGAAAGATACGATGCGTTTGAGAATCTAATAACGTGGGAGGAAATGCCGAAGGTATGACACACTCGGCAGGCAAATATGGTTTTACCATATTCGCTCAGCGGTATTCTATGAATTCCGTTTTCTCCGATAAAACCACTAGGAGGTTTATAGAATGAAAAGAGGAAAGAAATATCAAGACTCTGCTAAGTTAATTGACAGAGCAGTTCAATACGATGCAACAGAAGCAATCGGCTTAGTTAAAAAAGCAGCTGTTGCTAAGTTCGATGAAACCATCGAAGCACACATCAGACTTGGTGTTGATGGACGTCATGCAGATCAGCAGGTTCGTGGTGCGGTAGTATTACCTCACGGAACCGGTAAAACTGTACGTGTACTCGTATTCGCTAAGGGTGTAAAGGCTGACGAAGCTTTAGCTGCAGGCGCAGATTTTGTAGGTGCAGATGAGTTAGTACCTAAGATCCAGAACGAAAACTGGTTTGAATTCGACGTAGTTGTTGCTACTCCTGATATGATGGGTGTTGTTGGTCGTTTAGGCCGTGTACTCGGACCGAAGGGTTTAATGCCTAACCCGAAGGCAGGTACCGTTACTATGGACGTAACCAAAGCAGTTAATGATATCAAAGCTGGTAAGATCGAATACAGATTGGACAAGACAAACATCATCCACGTTCCGCTTGGTAAGGCTTCCTTTACCGAAGAGATGCTGAATGATAACTTCCAGACCTTAATCGGTGCTGTTGTAAAGGCTAAGCCCTCCGCAGCAAAGGGACAGTATTTGAAGAGCGTAACATTAGCTTCTACAATGGGTCCTGGCGTAAAGCTGAACACAGCTAAGTTAGGCTAAGGAATCGAACAAGGTAAGAAGATTACGATGATATTCTGATATACAATTCGATTTAAGTGTTGACATGAAATATAGTCCATGCTATAATCCATATTGCGTGTGAGTGAATTCGTTGTAATTTACTTATATAGCTGCCGAAGACAGTAGGTGCCGCAAGGCATAAGGTGTTACCGCCTACCGAGGGAAAGTTAATTTAAATCATTTTGATTTATTGACCTCTTTCTGCTCCGGTGGAAAGAGGTTTTTTATTACAAGTGAAACGATTTATCGTCTCATGTTGTTACCTCGGCGAATCAGGTAGTATGTTTTACAAAGAAATGGATCATTGGTTGCAGTATTCATTTATTGCAAGTAATCATCCGAACAATGAAACAAGGAGGTGTACGTAATGGCAAAAGTTGAATTAAAACAACCTGTAGTTGAAGAGATCAAGGGTTATGTTGGCCAGGCAAAGGCTGCTGTATTAGTAGACTATCGTGGTTTAACCGTTGCTCAAGATACAGAGCTTCGTAAGAAATTAAGAGATGCTGGTGTTGTATACAAGGTATACAAGAACACTATGCTTAACTTTGCATTTAAGGGTACAGAATTCGAAGCATTAGCTAATGATTTGAACGGACCTACAGCTGTAGCTTTCGGTTTGGAAGATGCAACTGTTCCTGCAAGAGTTATTCTCGAATGTACTAAGACAATGCCTAAGTTAGAATTCAAAGCTGGTGTTGTTGAAGGAACTTACTATGATACGAGAAGTTCTTATTTCCAAATTACTTGGAAGCTTACAGTCACCTATTACAAACTTTGCTCGTGTACTCAAGCAGATCGCTGAAAAGCAGGCATAATTAAGCTATAGATACGATGCGACTGCTTCGCAGATCGCTGAAAAACAGGCATAATTAATCTGTAGATACAATGCGACTGTTTCACAGATCGCAGAGAAGCAAGCGTAATAATAGTGACCATTGGTTGAAAAATCAATACGAAAAAACAAATAAAATAAATTATGGAGGTATGTTAAAATGACAACTCAGGATTTTATCCAGGCAATCAAAGGCCTTACAGTATTAGAATTAAATGATTTAGTAAAAGCATGTGAAGAAGAATTTGGTGTATCTGCAGCAGCAGGCGTTGTAGTAGCAGCTGGCCCCGCAGCAGTAGAAGAGGAAGAGAAGACTGAATTCAACGTAGAGTTAACAGAAGCAGGCCCGAACAAGGTTAAGGTTATCAAGGTTGTTCGTGAAGTAACTGGTTTAGGCTTAAAGGAAGCTAAGGATCTTGTAGATGCAGCTCCCAAGATGGTTAAGGAATCTGCAAGCAAGGCAGAAGCTGATGATCTTAAGGCTAAGTTAGAAGCTGAAGGCGCTAAAGTAACATTAAAGTAAGACTTCAAAATCCTGCTCGAAAGAGCAGGATTTTTTTTTGCTTGAGGGATCTTTTCAAGCAAAGTTGCAAAGCAACGAAGTCTTAACGAGCGATTTGCCGAAGGCAAATTGTGAGTCTAAGATAAAGAAATCAAAGAAAATCCTGCTCTTTTTCAAGCAGGATTTTTTTGCTATCTACATTTTATTCTTTCATGTTCTCGTTACCGACTAGTGCTCCGTTTTGAAGTATTTGATCGACTTCCTCATAGCCGCTCGGAAAAGCATAATTATATCGGGCAGGGAGAGCAAATACATATTTAGAATTTCTGCCTAGTTCGCTTGGGAGAATGGGTGCCGCACCTAATGCAATCTTTTCATTGGTTACCTGATCCCATTGATCCAGAGTAAATACCATTATTGGGATGTCCTGATATGGATCTTTTGCAGTCCACTTCGGAGATCTGATCATAAGTTTGGTGCCTGACTCGACTACCGTTCCCTGTTGATCTCCATCTATTGCGGTTCCCTGCCAATCCTCACTCTGTATTGTGTAGCCTTCCCAGCTGGCAGGAAGGGTAAAATCAAAGCCATATTCCGTGTTGCTGTAGGTGATGCTGTCGCTGCTTATCGAATTATCCTGATTACTTGTAGTTGGTTGATTCTCTGCAGTTGCATCCTGACCTGTGCTGTTGCTTCCGCTATTGTCCGAAGTATCAGAAGAAGTGGAAATATTGGAAGTATCCGGTAAGGACGCCGTAACACTTGGGGTGGGGGTTACTTGGGTTCCTGTATCTGCTTCAAGTTCATTGCTAACCTCAGCATTCGCTTTGGGAGTATCTTCTTTTAGACTGCAAGCACCCAGCATAAATGCGGTGGTGCAGATCAATAAAGCAACCATAACAGAAACAATAATTGTCTTTTTGGTTCTTCGTCTTGTATTCATAATTGATAAAATCCTTTCTTTTAAACTCTTTTTGTCCTCATATAGGGTCGTTGATAAAATGTGCTTGTTGTAGTTAATATTTTCTGATGCAGTATTTAACAGTATGTTACCATAGACACGCCGTTCTTCTGGAGTTAAATCCCGGGCTACTGCTTCGTCGCAGGAAATTTCGCACTGAGAAATAATCTGATTACTCATACAATAAAGGAAGGGATTAAACCAGTGAAGGGATAATGCAAGTTCACTGAACCATTTATACCAGAGGTCATGGCGTCTGTGATGGACCAGCTCATGCTTTAGTACATAGGTAAGGCTCTCTTTCTCAAGTAACAATGTGAATTCTGTCAGATATATGGTCGGTCTGAATAATCCAATCAGCATCGGTGACGTAGCTTGGCTTGATTGCAATAGCCTGGGTGCTTTACGAATACCAAGTTCACTTGATATTCGAAGGTATAACTTGATAAGATCAGAATCAACGATTGGTTCTGCGTATCTTTGAATTAATCGAATAAATTGAATATAGTGAATTATCTTATATAGAAATATCACAGTTACCCCGATCAACCAAAGAATGCCTGCGACATTCCACATTTGTTGAATGTAATCTGTCTGTTTGGAATGAATAGCTGGAGAGGAGATCTCTGCCGGGGTTGGTTTACCCACAGTGTACACCGAATTCTCCTGTTGACCGGATGTTTGCTGAGTAGATGATGCGGTTTTATTTGTTATGGTATCTAACAATGCGGTTTTCTCGTTCACAAATTCTATGGAAAGGTTATGTATTATATTAGAGTGAAATAAATCATTGACCAGACTATGCTCCGGTGAATATGGTACAAGTAATCGAACGACCACGATCATCCAGATATAATACTGCCAAGCCTTTGAGAATCGTTCCTTCAGAAGCGGTCGTAGGAGAAGAAGCAACAGGATAATAGCGGTACCGGACAACGACATTGAAAAAACAACCCGAAACAAATTACTCAATCTTATCGCCTCCTTGCTCCAATAGGGATCTTAATTCATCAATATCTGCGGGTGTTAAATTATAATTTTCCACGAGAGAGGAAACCAATCGTTTTGCACTCCCTCCATATAAACGTTCAATAAAGCTCTTTGTTTGGGAATCACGATACTCTTTTTCTTGAATCAGCGGCAAATAGCTGATTACTTTGAGATTTTTTACTGTAACTGCGTCCTTTTCACTGAGTCTTTTTAGCAAGGTCCGGACAGTGGAGCGATCCCAACTCATTTTCTCGGAAAGTTCTTTATAAATATCATTTGTGGATACGGGTTCATCTGCCTGCCACAGTATTTTCATGATCTCAAGTTCAGCATGTGATATCTTCGTGGTATTTTCGTTCATTCTTTCACTCCTTTCGTGTGACAGATGTCACCATATGCATATGTTACAGCTGTCACCACTCTGAGTCAAGAGATTAATTATTAAGTTTATCTTACGAACCGGTTATGTGTCCCAAATTACTTGAGTATCAATTCAGATTGAGATATAATGCTTCTGAATAAGGACACTTGTCATAAACTTACATACTGGTTAGAAATACTTTATTAGAATTACTAATTGTATAAAGGGGAGTGGATGATAATGAAGAAAAAAATCAATTGGGGACTTTTTGGGTTGCTGATTTTTGTTATAGTTTTAATTGGATTTATTGCGAATTTTTTTATGGCCTTTTTTGGCAATCCCATTACGAAGCTTATCGCAACTTCTAAGATAGATAAGTATGTCCTAGATACCTATCCGGATCAGGATCTGGAGGTGTCTTCGGCGGTATATAACTTCAAGTTCGGCGATTATATATCCCATGTACAATCGCGGAGTAGTGAAGATACCGTCTTCACGGTAAGCTGGCACAAGGGTGTTGTGAATGATACTTATGACCAGGATGTTACAAAGCATTATCAGACCTATATACGTCTTCAGAATAATCTCAGTAAACTGGTACAAGACTCGATCGGGAAAGAGTTCCCCTATGAAACTTTTATTGTATTTGCAGACTTGGATAAATCGAGGGATGATTTCAGTATGCTGACCCTGGATATGCCTTTTGACAGTGCTGCGTTACCCGTGCCGACAACACTTACAATCTATTTTTATGAAGATAAGATTAATTATGAGGTCTTTCGGACGCATATACTGGAGCTTAGAGATGTTATGAAGAAGAATGATATTCGTATTGATTATTATTCTATTGTTATGGAGAAGACTCCGGAGGATGGAGAGAAACCAACTCTGAACCAGGAAAGTATATATCTGTACGATTATCCGGCAGATCGTTTGGCTTCTGACAACCTGATTGAGGAGATAAAAGAATATATGGCAGG
>JAGFXQ010000181.1 GCA_017861355.1 Bacillota bacterium | reverse complement strand
AAGAACCGCTTTACCGTTCTTCATGCAAAGTTCCGCATGTTCCTTATGCTGTGTATGCGGTGTGCCAATATAGATAACATCAATTTCCGGGTCTTTTATCATCTCTTCATAGCTTCCATACATCTTCTTAACATGAAAACGCCCTGCAAAGTCAATTGCTTTATTCAAGTCCCTGGATGCGATTGCTGTCAGTTCTGTATGATCCAACGAATTGAGTGCCTTGGCAAACTTCGCCGAAATCTGTCCTGCACCTATTATTCCCCACTTTACTGTTCTCATTGATCTATCCCCTTTCCATCTACTGCTTATCTCTATTTTACTCGCCGCTTCGGACAAATGCAACATGAAAACCAGTGCTTTCCGAAAGGCTTGGATACGAGCAATAATATGGCCGCTTGCTAGTTCGCATATACAGATTAGCAATCGGCCGTATTGGAATTATGTCAAAGTGTCAGACTTCGATCGGAATTATCTTATATTCGCAATTATCCTCCAACATCTTATATCCCACCTTTTCATAAGCGCGATTCGTGAGAGGATTTCTCTTATCCACAAAAAGGGTACAGAATTCATTCCCTTGTTCCAGTAAATCTTTGCTCAAATAATATATATTCGCTGCAGCATAACCGTTTCCTCTGTATTCTTCCGGAGTAAATATATAGGTAATCCCAATCCCGTGAACAAGCTTTCTCGTGGCTGCAGCCATAGAGACAACCTGTTGTTCCTCATCTTCATATAAGTATAATTCTTTCTGGTCAACCATGTTGGTTGCCTTCATAACAGCAGCCTCATAATCTGTCTCATCCATCAATGCTTCTATCTGAAACTGTATAATCCAATCCGCGATTATTTTAACATCCGAAGGAAGAGCCAGCCTCTGGTTCCCGTTTACCGGCTTCACCTCATTTACCTGCCGAAGCTCCATGATATCAGATTCAAGCTTCGGTATAAATGTTCCATTCAAATACTTCTTATATTGCTCTATAAAGCATTGGCATAATGTCTGCCTCGCATTCAGTCCACTAATCACAATATGACTATCCCCCAGATAATCCGCCAGCGCAACCGCTGCCTCTGTTTCCATCAAAGAATCAGCAGAATATAGTATCAAGTCACGATTCCTTGCTATCGTAAAAAGAAGCACCACCCTCGTGTCCTCCATTACTGATCCATAGAGATCCTTCGTATCTTCTGAATTAGACTGACATTGAAGTGCAGCGGAAAGTAGCAATTGACTTGATGTCTCATTTTCCAGTAATGTCTCCTCATATTCCTTTAAGAACAAGTCTGCATTGCCCAATTCTTTTACGATCATACCAAGTTCCCTCTTTCTGATAACTCAAACTAATTATCTATAATTTTCCCCAATCCTTCTATTTTAAACTTATAAATCAATTCCTGTTCATTTATTCCTCAATAATGGACAATACCGAAAAAAACTAGCTTGAATGTCCAAAGGAAATCATATTGAACTTCTTTCCGAATGAAAGCGTGTTCTCTTTCACTCTTTCTCTGTGATACGCAAAAAGTCCCAACCTCAGTTAGGACTTTCGCTTGCCGCTCAAGTAGTAGATCATAGCGACTGTATTTTTCATTTAAGATTACTTCGTGGATTTTTTCTTATTTGATAAGAGAACAGTGCCACCGATCAATGCGACTCCACCGACAACTGCCAGCACAACAACAGGGGTAGCTACTCCTTCTTCCTTCGGTGCTTCCGCAGGAGCTGAGATTGTTCTGATGCCATCATCCTTTGCTGAAGTGGTCATATAAATTTTCTCATCTGTTGCAGCTTTATCCTGCACTACAGCATCATCCTTTGCTGTATCTGTGCTCTCAATTTGTATCTGAACCTCTTTGTCATTATCTTCAGCTAATCCACTGGTTGCAGCAAGATCTGCATCCTCTGCTGTCCCAGCTGCATCACCCTTATACATTTTTGTATCTGGCGATGCTACCGCGTCATTCGAAGCAACATCCGTTGCAGCTCCACTGGCATAGAGAATGGACTGATCCATCTCAACTACTTTGACGTCATCATTACCAACGACATCATAGATAAAATTCGCATTATCATCATTAAAAGGAGAGATACCAATCTCAATATGATCATCTACTACTCCGGTATAATTCACCATAAAGCCCATCTTCTCAATTGTCTTCGCATTCGCTTCAAACAGAAGTTTATCAATCTCACCTTGTCTTGTTATTAATGCATCTGACTGCTCCGTACTCACTCCGGAAGCAGGTGTACTTGTTGAAAGCATTGCATATGCCGGTGCTGTTGAAAGGGATGCCATACATAATCCTAACATAACAGCCATCGCTAAATTCTTCTTTATCATAATATTCTCCATTCCGTCGCGGTACGACTTCTTATGATTCATGTGTAGTTGTCATCCTATTTATATCCCAACTAAATGAATTCACTTTTTATTTATTGAGTTCTATTTTCTTATTTTGTAATCGATAACTTTTGACTCAGTCACTTAACTCTATTCCAATATTCTATGAGAATATATTTTTCCTTTGTAGAATGAATTATTTACTTGTTGTCATCCTTATCACTGCAATCTGAGATATTCACTTTTGGTACCGAAAGTGAACTTCTCGATGTATAACCTCCTCTCGTTTATCTTTTACAACCATTAGACGTAGAGACAAACATGATGGTTCCCTTTTTTGCAATGTATAATCTTCCAAGTTAGCCTTCTTATGATGATTAGTATAGGTCGTTAAATGTCATTCGCCATATGAAGCAAAGAGGGATCGCGCATTCCAGCGCGATCCCTCTTCATTCTGTCATATTAAGTAATACTCTTTCAATTCTATATATATTGTTCTTTCATTACTAGATATACTGTTCTTTCATAGCAATATCAATTGTTCTTTCATTACAATAGATGATGTTCTTTCATTACAATATCTACTGTTCTTTCATTGCTTCATCTACTGCTTTTTCATCGATCCGTCGGACAACACTATGCGTATACTCTTTAAAGTACTTAAGCCAGAATCCCCGCGCAGTTGGATTGAAGCTCTCACAGTCCACACCAAGCAGACGATAACCCTCGCTTTGGAGTTTCTTCATGACATAGCACAACAGATTATGGTATAAGCCGGATCCCCGATACTCTGTTTCACAGTATGCACCGCAGATATTCATCATCTCATCCACCTCTGTCGCAAAGTTTTCTCCTCGATCAGACAACTTAATATAAGCAACGCATCGAGCATTTACTTTGGCTGCAAAATATCTGACATCTTCCGAAGTCTGTTGATACAGTGCCGCTTCATCCAATGGCGTAAACATCATAAAGGAAGGACTATTTGCAAGATGACTGATTAAGCCATTGTGCTGATCCAGTAAGAGTACCCACTCATCCCGGAACAGCTCCACATACTCTACCTTGTGTTGATCCTCGATTTTTAATGTCTTATCCTCCGGTATCACATCGATGGAACGAATCAGATCAATACACCGAAGACCAAACCCGTTGTAGAAAAAGCTCCTTGCTCCGGACTGGTCATGTGTATATAGCGCAATTGCATGGCTTCTTATCCCCCTCTTAATCAGCTTCGCTGCGGTTGCCTGATAAAGCTTCGAATAGATGCGACCTCTGTCTTCCTCTGCTATGTGGGTCGCAATCCCATGAGCATTCATCGGTACAAAGGTGCCCCGAACCATCGTTGTTCCAAATGCATCCTCTCGCGGAAGGTACGGGCATATAAAGCCCAGAACCTGACCGTCCTGGATTGCTGTAACCCCAAGTCCGTTTTCCGCAAAATGTGTTAAGTCGGGAAGAGTGACATTCTCAGGTAATTCACTTACCTGCTGCCTTTCCTTCTCATAATTATCCTTTGCAATCTTTAATGCCATTGCAATATGGCTCTGATTAAAATCAACGAACTCCATCACTTATTACCCCTACTTTCTGTTTTGTTCTATTCGCCTTCTCCAGTTTCTTAAAAAATTCTCGCTTTTCTCTGAGATATGCCGATTTATCCTCGGTAAATCTTGCTTCACCTTTCAATTGCAGATAGTTCTTCCATCTCGAACCTTCCAGTGTATGGTCAGCGATTGCTGCTTGTATGGCGCAACCGGGCTCATTACGATGGGTACAGTCTGAGAATCTGCACTGGTTCGACAGCTCAGCAATATCCGAGAAGGTATCACCCAGCCCCTCCTCAACATCCCACATACCAAGCTCTCTCATACCAGGTGTATCGATTACCATGACACCATTGTTCAATAATATAAGCTGACGGTGTGTTGTAGTATGTCTACCCTTACTGTCATCCTGACGAATCTGATTCACCTCCATAATATCATCCCCCGCCAGTGCATTGACCAGTGTTGACTTACCTACACCGGAAGACCCAAGGAAAACAACGGTATTCTGCGATGTCATAAAACGTTCCAGCTGCTTCAGACCTTCCTTTGACTTTGCACTCACCGCATATACCTCTACTCCGATTGCCTGCTCTCTGATCAGCCTTAATTGCTCCGTATAATCCTCGACCAGATCCGCTTTTGTCAAAAGAACTACCGGTGTTCCCCCACTTTCCCATGCTACGGTAATATATCTTAGGATTCGATTAATGTTAAAATCATAATTTAATGATGCTAGAATAAAGACATAGTCAAAATTCGCAGCCACCACCTGTTCTAATATTGTTTTAACATAACCTGCTGCATGACCGGAATAATCCGGTCTTGAGAATTTGGATCGTCTCGGGCATATCTTGGTAATCTGAGAATCACCTATCTCGTTGTAACGCAGTATCACAAAATCACCAACCGCCGGAAAATCCTCCGCTGTATCTGCCTTATTATAGAAGGAGCCCTTCATTCTTGCATTGCATTCTCCAAATTCCGTAATCACTTTAAACAGCTCTCTGTGAACCTCAGTTACTCTTCCCGGGATGCAGCCCTCCGGCATCTCTTCTGTTTGATATTGTTCCGTATAACCATAATTTCTTAAATCGATCATCTAATTCCTCCATTTTTATTGTTTCATGTTACATCTACTACTTCCTGAGGGCATAAAAATAGCCAAAAGCAGCCTTGTTGAATTGCTGCTTTTGGCAATGATGTATCAATAGATACAAAAATAACACACCCTAAAGTGTGCCACCAATAAGTCATAGTATTCACGAAAGGTTACTTGATTGGCTGTCCAAGGCAAAGTATAATCGCTTCGCTAATTCAGCCCCATATGAAGTTAGTCAAAAACCACCATTCTAAAAGCTAACATTCAAACAACTCCTTTCGGTAACGAGGATTACCATCCCCACAAGGATATCATAGTCATGAATTCTATTACTCATAACCATTCAATCTACAACTAATTACGAAGCTATTATAATACATTATTTTCCTCACTGCAACTATTATTTCTTATTCTCTTGTATTTTATTTCCCTTGACATTTTAGACCCTTGTTATATACTTTTGTTTGAGATATTTTCGATCATCACTAAAGGAGGCTCCACTTTGAAGCAACAAACAGTTATAGTACAAAAAGCAAAGGAATACGCATTGATTACAGTCGGTGTTATGCTGGTCGTATTCGGTGTATATTTCTTCAAGTTCCCGAATAATTTCTCCACCGGCGGCGTTACGGGTATCGCAGTTATTTTAAGTAGGTTATTCGGAAGCAGTATCAGTTCCGGAACAATTGTTTTAGTGATTAACGTCATCTTATTAGTGATTGGATATCTTTCCTTAGGAAAAAGCTTTGGTAATCGCACCGTATATGGAAGTCTATTGCTTTCTCTCTCTCTTCGAATCCTTGAGATTATCGTTCCTATGGACAAGCCTCTTACGAATCAGCCTTTATTAGAACTAGCCTTTGCTGTAATTCTACCCAGCGTTGGAGCTGCATTACTTTTCAACATCGGAGCATCGACCGGGGGAACAGATATTATCGCCATGCTGCTTAAGAAATACACCAGTCTTGATATCGGACGTTCTCTTCTGATTACTGATTTTTTACTTACAGTTGCTGTATTTCCAGTATTCGGTGTTACTGCCGGTTTACTCTCCATCTTAGGTTTATTCCTAAAATCAACGCTCGTAGATGACGTTATTGAGAATCTTAATTTGAATAAATATTTTACAATCATTTGTGTAGACCCCAAACCAATCTGTGATTATATCCTCAATAACTTACATCGCAGTGCTACCGTATTCGATGCCAAAGGTGCTTTCACAGAGAAGGAAAAGAAGATTATATTAACAGTAATTAGCCGTTCCCAAGCAGTGCAACTGCGAAAGTATATAAGACAAGCTGATCCGGATGCTTTCATCTTAATCACCAACACGAGCGAGATCATCGGTCGTGGCTTTCGAGGATAATTCATACCCTATCATGCTTCAGACATATTATAACAACTAAATAAATAACAGCCTTCCCGCATATATATAAGAATAGATTATTGCGAACAGGAGGCATTCTCTTGAATAGTACAACTAATATAGATGCTGCTCTCTGTGAACACCGTTTCTGGCTACAGGTATTGGGTGATCATTCGAGATTCATCTTTTTTTCTCTCGCACCATCGGAGACCGAATATCTAATGCTGGCACAGGAATTCATCCTTCTTTTCGATCATTTACTTGCAAATACCGATCAATTCATGAAGGAAAGTGAGCTGGATTCTTTTACAAGGAAAGTTTATGAGGCTGCTTATCAACTAAGGGATTTTAAGCTTGAGCTTCTGTCCATGTCTCTGACTTCTGACGTAAAAACGCATCTGCCACCTTCCTTTTATAATGATATGTTGAACGAGCTGGAGGAATATCTGTACATAATCAATCGCCTTCAAAATGATGCTCCTCTCCAGTTACATCCACTGCATTATCATATGTTATGGCTTTCTGATGCAGTCGGCCATGCTGCTTCCGTCGCCGATTCACTTGATTTTGCAGAAGCCGATCT
>JAGFXQ010000180.1 GCA_017861355.1 Bacillota bacterium | reverse complement strand
ATTACCCATGGATAGAGGCTGTTCCTTGATCGAGATCTTGCCATCTGCAATCGTGGGACAGATCTCCAGCATATGAGACTGAAGAATACCTTCCTTACCCGGAACAAAATTATAAGTATAATCCTCAAGGAAGGAAGTACCCTTTGCACCCTTCACTCCGGAGGTCATAATCTTCATTAAGCGAACCATGGCAGCAGTTTTCCAATCACCCTCAGCACCAAAGCCATAGCCTTTTTCCATCAATCGTTGGATTGCAAGTCCGGGAAGCTGCTTCATTCCGCCAAGCATACCGAAATGTGTGACGATGGCATGATAGTTACGTTCCTCAAGAAACTGTTCCATACCAAGCTCGATTGCCGCCTGTACTGCAACATGCTCACGGAACTCTTTCTCGTCTCTGCCTTCCAGCAAAATAGCATATTTACTGTAATATTCTTCAACCAGTGCGTCGGTCTCTGCCTTGCTCACCGCATCAACATAGGCAACCACATCATTGATATTATAATGATCAATCTCCCACCCAAACTTGATCTGAGCTTCTACCTTATCACCTTCGGTAACCGCAACATTGTTCATATTGTCACCGAAACGGCAGACACGAACATGACTTGACTCGATTACACCGATGGCGGTCAGCATCCAGGAAGCGATTTGCTTCTGAACACTTACATTTGCCCAATGTCCAACAAGTACCTTGCGTTCGATGCCCATACGGGTTACGATATGTCCATATTCACGATCACCGTGAGCGGATTGATTCTCATTCATAAAATCCATGTCAATCGTATCATAAGGAATCTCTTCATTAAACTGTGTATGAAAATGCATCAGAGGCTTACGATATTCCTGCAATCCAAGGATCCAGGACTTAGCAGGAGAGAAGGTATGCATCCAGGTGATAACTCCGGCACAGGTCGGGTCCGCATTGGCTGCGTTAAAGGTCTGACGGATTACTTCATTGGTTATCATTGTGGGTTTCCATACCACCTCGAAGGGAAGATTGCCGGACTGATTCAGTTTCTCCACGATAATCTTGGAATGCTCGGCAACATGGGCCAGACACTCGTCACCATATAGGTCCTGAGAGCCTGTGCAGAACCAGAATTTATAATTTTTACCTGTCTGTAACATAAGAATACCTCCTTTAATTGATCGATGAACCATGTATTCGTGACAAGTGAAGTATCTTCTGATTACACGGATAATCATTCACTATGTCCGATGATAGCATCATCATATCAATTAAGGAGGCAGTGGGCAATCTCTCTATCCTACTGAATATTATTTGAAAGTTACCAATTCCGACTTCCAAAATCATCTCTATAAAATGGTTAACAAGGTATATCTCACAAGTTACCGTCATTCGTTCATTTCATTTATTGTTTTAACTCTCTCAGTTTAGCAGGTGTCATTCCATACTTCTGGGCAAAGATACGGTAGAAAAAGCCTTTGTTATGGTATCCGCATTGTTCGATGATCTCTTCAATACTGAGAGAAGTTTCCTCCAGCAATTCTCTTGCCTTCTCCAGACGTATTCTCTGAAGATACGCGCTGTAGGTAACTCCTTCGCGTCTTTTCAGAAGGCGGTTGAAGTAATCTTCATTATAATGAAACTTCTGAACCAGATCTTGAATCGTGACCTCTGCTTCGTGTTCCTTGATGTAACGGAGAACCTCATCGCCAATCAGGACATTCATCTCCTTGGCTTGTTCTCTGGACAGACTGAAATCATAGGCGAGACACAGATGCCAGAGAAGGCGCTTTACCAGTCCGCGGCAGATATACTCGGACCCTACATCATTCTGCAATAACTCATTCAGGAGTTGACCTAGGATATCTTCAATATGCTCATTTGATTCCTGCTTTGGCCTCAGATGAAGGTATTGTCTGACTTCCTTCTGGGAGAGCAGGGCAGTACCGAAGAACTCGATCAGAATTCCTTGCGGTATATTTTCACGTAACACTTTGTCAAATAAATGATTTGAGATTCCAAGGAAGACAACCTTGACATCTTCCCCCTTTAGATAATCCTGATGGGTGCAGTTTGTATCAATCAGGCAGCATTCGCCCTTTTGAAAACACACATCCTTACCCTGAATATTCTGATGGAATTCACCCTCTACTACATAAGCTAATTCCAGGTAATTGTGAGTATGACGCTGAGTCTTATCACTTTGGTCCGATGCATAACGTAAAGCGGTGATCTTGTTCTGGGAGATGGAGAAGGCACTTAACTGACCCTCCTTGATCTCCCAACCGATGAAGAAGATTTCGGCCAGATGCTTCTCGGGAAAACCTTTAATCTCGGTATCGTTATCCGCATATTCCGGGTGCATGAGACGATTTGCAGCCTCTGTTTCCTCCGTTACCTGTATACAATTTGAGAAGATATCGTCCATAATCCGGCGAAAAGAGTTCATACCAGCACCTCACTGATCTGTTTTATTCTATTGTAGCGCATAAAGGGGGTGGTTTCAAGTTGTATAGAAGCGATTTGCGAGAACTCTAAAAAGCATAAAAATACATAATATTCCAATGATATACGAAGTAATACATATTGTCAATAGTACTTAATGATTATAATTGTCATAATTGCACAGTATATGGCATAATTGGTTGAAAAATATAGAAAATGCATATAGTAAATTATATTCAGTCGTTGTATAATGTTATTACACAATAGATAAATTGGTGAGCTAATATTGGTTGCATACAAGTGATACACCGAACGCATCTCCCCCCGGAGATGGACAAGGGTACTCCCGTCGGCGAGGCTTCATAATTACTGTGAACAGGTCTGAATATTCATGATCATACAACATTTATGAACAATATGGTTTGCTTTACTTTCTATTGATAATGTTAATTATTCTGTGTTAAATGGAATAGGACTGAGAATATTGTCGGCAAACTTATCGAAAGTTAAGGACGCAAAGCCAGAGCCTGTTGAGATGGATGGTATTATGAACATTAATCTTATGGCAGTTCGGTTGCAACTAATGTGTATCATGTACACGTATAGTTGCTTTTTTTATATAAAGAGATATTAAAACAATAGAGTTTGTTCCGAATACGGGGATTGTGGGAGGACTGTCTATGAATGATAAAAAAATCAGTCAAATGTCTGGTAATATATCAGATTTATTGGCAGAGCGATTAGGGCAGCAGATGAGCACAGCATTGGCTGAGGCATTATATCCTGAGATCAGTCGAATCGGCCAGGCGATGGAGCAGATGGCTCAAGATATTAAACATCAGAACGAATCAGGAATTCATACTTTGGCTGATTCATTCTTCACAAGAATGACACAGCAGACAACCAATTATAACACAGATATCATAGAGAATATCCGTAATTCGAACAATCTCCAGCATGCCTGCACTGAACAGTCAGAGAAACTGATCGAAAGACTGGAGGAGAAGAGTAATCTTTTGATGGACCAGATGAAGCAGGAGAGAGAAGAGTACCTTCAATATAGGAAGCAATCCTTTGAACTGACATCCATACATACAGATATAATCCGTAAGCTTCAGGAGAATCAGGATATGCTGTCTTCCCGATTAGATCAGATGCAGGAACAGTTCCGTGTGACGGATGGACAGCTGAAGCAAGCCGTATTGATGACAGAAAAGATGAATCAGGGACAAGAGCTGTTGAACCTACATACAGATGAAATGTTAAAAATGTTTAACGACTGTCAGAGGCAATGGGTCGAGGATATCAAAAGCTGTAACAGCAGCTTGGAACGGCAATCCCAGTCGATCAGAAGCAATCTGGAAACTACAGCACAACAGATGAATAATAATCTGGAAGCCTCATCACAGGCATTACTGGAAGCAAGTATAAATGCAAAGAGCTGTATCGAGATATTAGATCGAAGTTTTACTGATTATCAGCAGAAGCTTGATGAGAACATCAATGATGTCTTTGGTGTGATGGACCAGCACCTTGCCGGAATATCAAAGAGTCTGGGACAGAGTGCAGAGGAGATAGCAGCCGCTTCCAAAGCAGTTCCGCGTGCAATGCGAAGTGTAATTGAAGAAATGAAACAAGCGGCAGAAAGGTGATGCGATGCTGTGCTTTGAACCGATACAACTGATGCAGGTAGATCAGCAGCTACAGGAGCTTCGCAATCATGATGCCGTGATTCCTCCGGAACTTAATGATGAATATAGAAGACTTTTCCGATTGATCGGACGATCCGGTCTCCGACATACGGCAAGTTGGAGCAGTATTTTAACACAGCCGGAGATATTGCTGCTTGGCCATTATCTGCTGGAGGAGTCTGAAACATCCGGGATGGAGCCTCTAGCAGCAATCATCCTTGTTAGACTGGATTACGAGGTTCTTCGGCTTCTATATAGGAGAAGCCAGGATTATTATAGAGATTTGAGATTTCAAGGTGCGCTGCAGTATTTTCGCACTGATCGAAGAATGGGTGAATTATTCTACCAAGCTTACGGTTATCCATGGGAAGGCTATCTATCTTCCGTCATATCGAACAATCTGGCTGCTTATGTGAACAGTATTGCAGGTGCAGGTAATTATGCTACCGAGGAAGGCTATGCGAATCGATTGAAGTCTATGGGAATTCTGTCCGACACCCTTTTGTATCGGGAATGCTCTATACGATTTATCACCGTATGCAATGGCACCGAATATTTGAGACTAGGTGCAAACGAGCTAACAAGTATGTTGTCTGACCAGAGCATTGAGATTCGGATTAGTACACTTAAGAATATGCTGCGAAATCTCGACACTTTTCAGCTTAGAAGCTTTTTCCCTGTACTGGAGCTGATGTTGGGACAAGCCGGTAATCCGGGCAACAGAGTACATAAGGAAACCATGTCAGCTTTGACATCAGAAGAAGCCGATAAATATATCTTATGGCTGAACCAGTATAGAATAATCCGGATCTTGAAAGATCAGGAAAGAAGTAGCTTTTGGCTCAGTTATGTGAAGCAGTGCACAGTTCATAGTCGTGAAGAACTAGGAATAGTTTTGTTCCAATTCAAAGATTTTACCGTGATTGAATTCGCTTCACCGAACCGTGCAGCATACTTCTATGATAATCAATATATGGTAGAAGTAGTAAATGAAGGAATGGAAGCCTCATCCGGTGAAGAAATACTGGAGGACTGGCTGCATCAACATACAGAATGGAGTGCCCAGGGAGAACATAAGAATCACTGGCGCAAAGCGCATAGAGATAATTGGCAGACGGATATGCGCGAATATATCTTTCAAAGGAATAGCGGACTACCATAAGCAATGGGAGAAGGCATCCAAGTTCTGCACAATGGATAGTAGAATTGACACGAGGAGTGGACGGAGGTAACTGGAATGTTCGTCAGAGAGAAGAAGAGATTAGGTGATATGCTGCTGGCGGAAGGCCTAATCAACGAAGAGCAGCTTAGTGGTGCTTTGGAGAAGCAGAAATCAACCAGACAAAAGCTTGGTACGATTCTGATCGGAATGGGAGTTGCCACGGAGCATCAGATCGCATTTACAATACATAAACAGATGGGCTATGACATCATAGAGCTATCATCCTATAAGATTCCGAAAGAAATCCTTAACATGATACCGGACAGCAGTGTTCTGACGAAGCACATCATCATGCCCTTTGAATTTGATCCTTATGATTCCAAATATCTGAGGGTAGCGATGGCTGACCCTCTTGATATCGTAGCAATGGACGATATCACGGCTGTTTCAGGAATGCAAATCACACCAGTGATTGCCACACCGGCTGAAATTCTTGCTTGCATTGACAAATATTATGGAAATGCGGCTAATCAAGCGGTTGCAGACAGATTTTCACAGGAAAGGGATGATGAGGAAGCTGCTACGGACGAGTTTATCAATGAAGCGGTCGAGAATGCGCCGATTGTTATCCTGATTCGTAAGATAATAGAACAGGCAGTACGCCAGAGAGCCAGTGATATCCATATTGAGCCACTGGAGAATAAGATTCGGGTTCGATACCGTATCGATGGAGTTCTTCAGAATGTCGGCAGTTACCAGTCGAACCTTTTGTCGGCGATCACTACCCGTATCAAGATTATCGGCGGTATGGATATCTCGGAGAAGAGAAAGCCACAGGATGGCCGTATTACCCATCAAGTTGACCGGCAGGAATATGATATCCGTGTATCCTGTCTCCCCACCGTATTCGGTGAGAAGGTAGTAATGCGTCTGACCTCCAAACAGAACCTGACCCGTGATAAGAAGCATTTGGGCTTTTCGGAAGAGGAATTACGTAAATTCAACCAGATATTTGACAATCCAAATGGAATTATCCTTGTTACCGGCCCTACCGGAAGCGGAAAATCCACTACCCTGTACACAGCACTCAGTGAGCTGAATACGGAGGATGTGAATATCATCACAGTCGAAGATCCGGTTGAGGCTAACATAGACGGAATCAATCAAGTACAGGTGAATCCAAAGGCTGATCTGACCTTTGCAAGCTCTCTGCGTTCCATCCTGCGTCAGGATCCGGATATCATCATGATCGGTGAGATACGTGACGAAGAGACAGCAAGAATTGCTGTTACAGCCTCCATTACCGGACATCTCGTAGTGAGTACCATGCATACGAACAGTGCAGCAGCTTCGATTACCCGTCTGACGGATATGGGAATAGAACCGTATCTGATTGCGGATTCGGTCGTCGGTGTCATCGCTCAGCGTCTGGCGAGAAGGTTATGCAGCTGTAAGAGTCTGCGTAAGCTTACAGAACGGGAGAAGAGACTACTGAAAACAGAGACCGAAGAGGATATCACCGTATATGAACCTATCGGTTGTACCTTATGCAATGAGACAGGTTACCGGGGGCGAATCGGTGTCTATGAGATTATGCCGATCAGCAATAAGCTCAGGAATATGATCGCAAACAAAGGCAACACAGAGGATATTCAGACAGCCGCCCTGGAAGAAGG
>JAGFXQ010000179.1 GCA_017861355.1 Bacillota bacterium | reverse complement strand
CTTATTCATTGGTTTCAGCGTACTAACATTGATTACTTTAACAGAATACTTATGCTTTAATTCCACCGCTGCTTCCAAAGCCTTACCCACCATAATACCGCAGGCAAAAACTGCAATCTCATTACCTTCCATGTCTCATTGGCATCTGCAGGACAGATTACCGTCATATTTGGGATAGCTCGCATAATTGCGATATCTTCCACCGCCTGATGAGTTGCACCATCACCAAAATCAGACATGCCGGAAGAAGAACCGCAGATTTTCACATTTAATTTTCCGGTGGCTATTGTCTGCCGTATCTGATCATAGGCGCGGCCTCCTGCAAATACAGCGAAGGAATTTGTGAACGGTATTTTACCTGTCTGAGCCAGACCTGCAGCTACTGAGGTCATATTTGCTTCCGCGATACCCATCTCAAAATGTCTCTCCGGATATGCTGTTTCGAATAATTTACCCATGGTTGAGCCGCCTAGATCAGCATCAAGTACAACAATTCTTTGATCCTCTTTCCCTAACTCCACTAACGTATTACCATACGCAACTCTTTGATTTATATATGCCATTTTTTTAACCTCCCCATTACGACAATTCTTTTAATGCCTGTGCATACGTCTCTTCCGTTAACATACCGTTGTGGAAGCCGACCACGTTTTCCGCAAAGCTGACGCCCTTCCCCTTTACCGTATGAGCTACAATCACGGTTGGCTTGCCTTTTATGGTATCTGCATGATCGAGTGCTTCCAGGATTTCTTCCATATTATGACCGTCTATTTCTATTACGTTCCAGCCAAAGCTTTCCCATTTTGGAATCAATGGCAGACTGTCAAACCGATCTTCTATCTTTCCGTTTGCCTGCAACTTGTTATGGTCTACGATTGCTACCAGATTATCTGCTTTGAAAGCACTGGCTGCCATCGCAGCTTCCCATATCTGACCTTCGGCAATCTCACCATCGCCAACCAATACATATACTTTTCGATCAATATGGTCCAGTTTCATTCCAAGCGCCATACCCAAACCGATTGATAATCCCTGTCCACGCGACCCGGTCCCTGCTTCGATTCCCGGTGTCTTCAAGACATCCGGATGCCCTTGCAGGTAAAAGCCGATCTCCTTCGTATTCTTCAGATCCTCCACAGGGAAATAACCTGCTTCCGCTAATGCGGCATACTGTAATATCGCAACATGACCTTTACTCAAAAGGAAACGGTCTCTGTCTGCCATTTTGGGATTTTTCGGATCATGTTTCATCTTATAGAAATAGAGCGCTGTCACAATATCAGCTGCAGAATTTGATCCCCCTATATGTCCGGCTACACCGACTCCAATACTGATTACGACATCCTTTCGGAGCTTCTTCGCCTTTTGATTTAAGTCTTCAATCAATTCCTTACTGTAGTTCATAATCATCCTCCTTTTTACATTAACAAATACGATAGTGATTTATCGTTCCTTATATTCAAAATAGTCAAAATCTGCATAAGTTCCCTGACCACTCAGATCCTGACAGCAGATTCCAATAAATGCTCCGGTGAACATAACATGACCTGTAGAATTATAATAATCATCGGACAGTACGGTAGCATCAAGCTCCTTACCAATTCGGATATAACTCTTATCATCAAAGGAATACGAGAAATATGCTTTTTCTTTCTCTGTCGTCAGTTTTAGATATACTTCCCCCTCGGATGGTAACGGAATGCCTACACCTACCGGTTGACTGCCTTTACCGAGAATACAGGAAATGATACTTAATACTCTCCCTGCCACTTCATCCGCAGTTATATATAAGTAATAATAACTGAGAGAATTATAATAATAGACTAGTCCAGCCATAGTTTGAAAACTTTTGGGCTGGAAATCCAGTTTTGTGGTGGCCTCCACATAAAAGCTTTGCTGCCTGTGCGCCAGGAGTGATTGGTAATGACATGAGGTGAAGGATTCTCTGCCATACAGACGTAAATATCCTGGACGTTCTGTTAAGGATGCTCGTTCCGATAACGGTACCCGTAAGGTTTGCAGGTGAATACTCCATGGATCACCATCGAAGTCTTCCCTTAAATCATTACAATCTAAGGACGAATCTACCTCTGCCCCCTCAATTTCTACTCGCTCACAGGGAGAATTGCCCCCGTTTGCAAGGCGCAGCCAGCCATCCTTCCATACAACCTCTTCCAGTGCTGTTTCCCGTCCTAAGATGCACATACGGTTATCCCCAACGGGTCTGCTGCACAAATGAGCCAAATACCATTTTCCATTGTGTCCCTTCGTTAGACTGGCATGGCCGGCTTTCTGAAGTGGGTTATTCGGAGTGTGTAATGAGGTTAACATCGGATTGAGAGGATCAACTTCATACGGTCCTTCGATATTCTTGCTGCGTGCCATGGTTACAGCATGCTCGTAGCCTGTTCCGCCTTCCGCAGTCATCAGGTAATAATAGCCTTCCTGCTGATACAGATGTGGTCCTTCGGTAAGCCTGAGCTGCGTACCTCGAAAGATATTCATCGGCTCACCAACTAAGGCCTTCTTCTCCTGTGAATACTCCTGTAATATTATCCCGCCGAACTTCGTGTTCCAGCAACGATAATCCATCAACATATTCAGCAGATATTTTTTACCGTTTTCATCATGAAACAGAGATGCATCGAACCCGCTGGAGTTTAAATAGACCGGCTCTGACCATGGGCCTCTGATATCCGATGATGTCACAAGATAATTATGTGTATCCTTAAACATTCCGATAAAGGATTTCACATCCGTATAAATCAGATAATATATGCCATCGCTATAGGATAAGCATGGTGCCCAGATACCGCAGGAGCTCTGCTCTCCAAGCATATTCAATTGACTAAGCCTATTCAGTGGATGGCAAATCAGCTCCCAATGAATCAAGTCGGTGGAATGATGGATCTGAACCCCGGGAAACCATTCAAAGGTTGAGGTTGCAATGTAATAATCATGTTCCACTCTGAGGATAGAGGGATCCGGATTAAAACCTCGAAGTATCGGATTCGTTGCATAAGCCATATGTAGATCTCCTTAATAATTTAAATGACTATTTATTTTCTCTATTAACCTTCTATTTACTGAATTAACCTTTCAGTCCTGTGGTAGAAACGCCTTCTACAAAGTATTTTTGAGCCACAAAGAAAAGAATTACAACCGGAATTACTGCAACACATGCCATAGCCATTACCTGATTCCACTGAACTACCGTTTCCGCATCGATGGAAAGGCGCAAAGCCAGGGAAATGGTAAATTTCTTAACCGAATTGATATAGATCAAAGAATTAAAGTAATCATTATAGGTCCATAAGAATTGGAATAATCCGGCCGAAAAAATTGCAGGTTTCAGCAAGGGTAATAATATCTGATAAAGTACCCGAAAGGTTCCACATCCATCTATATACGCTGATTCGTCCAAGTCATACGGTAATCCTCTCATGAACTGGATCAGCATATAAGTAAAGAATGGATAACACGCAAACACTGCAGCCAAATAGAATGGCCAATAGGTATCAATTACATTCAGCGTTCTGAATATTGTGTATCTGGGAATAATAATAACAGCATTCGGCAACATAAGTGTTGATATTAAAAGTCCAAACAGCTGTTTCTTCCCTTTAAAATTAAAACGGGTAAAGCCATAAGCAACTAAGGTACTTGATAAGACCGTTAACAACGTAGTCGGAATAACTAATACAAATGTATTAAAAAAGAACTTGCCATAGTTTATACCTCCCGCACTCGACCAGCCATCGATATATGGCTGCAAACTAAAGCTTTTGGGAAGGAGTCTCAGTGAGCCAAAGATTTCCTCATTCGACTTAAAGCTGGCGAAAAACATCCAGAGCAGAGGATAAACCATGATTAAACCAAGTATTATTAAACGAGCATATGCAAAAGCCTCACGCATTTTCTTTTTTGTTTTTTTACTCATATAATCTCGCCTTCTTTCTCTATTCAACATCATTTTCCTAACTATGGTTTATTTCACTTCATCCTCATAGAACACCCAGTATCTCTGTGTTCCAAACAAGATCAGGGTAATCACTAAGATCAGCATGAATATAATCCAGGAAGAAGCACTTGCATATCCCATTTTATAATAGGCGAAACCATCATTATAAAGCTTTAAACCCAACATATATGTAGATTTAACCGGTCCACCCTTTGTAATTACAAAGGCTGAAGTAAAGTTCTGCAGAGCATTAATCGTCTGCATGATGATCGTAAAGAACAGAATAGGTGTAATCTGAGGAAATGTGATTCTGAAGAAAGCCTGAGCTCTGTTCGCACCATCGATTCCTGCTGCTTCATATAAAGATTGTGGTACCTGCTTCAGAGCAGCAAGGAACATAACCATGGAAGAACCGAACTGCCATATTTCTAATGAAGAAAGTGTAACAAGTGAAACTTTAGGATCTCCTAACCATGAGATCGAACTGATTCGAAAGAAATTTAAAATAGAATTAATTAAGCCGCTGTCCATAAACAGAAGTTTCCATAACAATGCAATTGCTATACTGCCACCGAACAGGGAAGGCAGATAAAATATTGTTCTCATGATGCCGATGCCTTTTCTTGCCTTATTCAGCATTACTGCAACAGCTAAAGATAAAATAATTTTACCGGGTACTGTTAATAATGTATATTTCAGTGTAACTCCGATGGATTTATAGAATTCTCTATCCTTGGTAAATAATTTAATATAATTATCAAGACCAATAAAATTCATTTTTCCGAATGCATTATAATTCGTAAACGAATAGATAAAAGATGCTATAAAAGGATATAATTGTAATACCAATAAACCAATCAGCCAAGGTAATATATAAATATAAGCCTTTTGACCCCTCTTCGCAATTTTCGAACTTTTCATTCCCTATCACCTCGCTTATAAAAAGGGCTGCTGCAAAATTAATGTGAAACCATTGTGGCTTACTCTGAAAAGAACGATGATACTCCCACAATTAGTCGACATTCTGATTTTGCAACAGCCCCTCTCTTAGAAGAATATATAATTTTTAGTAGTGTTTTATTGAGCAGCTAAATAATCATTGATTAAGGATACAATTTCTTTTGCTTCCTCTGCCGGTGTCTTTTCACCAAAAGCAACATTCTCGTATGCAGTACAGAGAATTGCAGAAACCTCAGCACTGGTTGTCTTACCTGAATCGGATTTTCCATTGTATTGCATACTAACATCAACAGCCATCTTTGTTAAAGGATTTAATTTACCGGATTCTAACGTAATCTTCTGTGCTTTTTCTGTCGGCGGAACGGAACGTACTGTGCCCAGAGTCTTCATCGCTTCCTCATTATTAAAGAAGAAGTCCAGGAATAAGGCTGCCTCTTCGGGATTCTTTGATTTTGCATAAATACCAACATACTGAGGACAGTCATTCACCCATCCATCACTCTTACGATCCGCAAATACTGGCAGATTGCCTGCAATATAGTTCGCATTCGGGTTTGCTGCCTGCATTACATCTGCAGATGATGTATAACCAACGTAAGCTACATATTTACCTGCAATCCAGTTAGGATCATCCTGGTTGTTCACTCCGTAGGTAGCCATATAAGATAACGGAACTGCTACGTTGTTCTCATATAATTGCTTAATAAATTCTAATGCCTGAGTAAATTGCTCTTCCGTCATGTTCAGCGTATTATCTGCATCATTGATAATCGGAAGACCATTCATCTGTCTTGCCATAGCACGTAATATAAAGGGCATCATGTATGTCTCATTACCGGAAATCAGGTATAAGGAAGGATCATATGCCTGAACCTGCTTACCCCATTCAATTAACTGATTCCAATCATATGGTTTGGTGAAATCAATTCCAATCTTATCTGCTAAATCTTTATTAACGACGATTGCGGTACCTGCTTTACCCATAGGAATGGCATACTGGCTTCCGGAACCGAACTGTCCGTTATTCTCAAGAAATGTCGGATCGAAATTGGAAAAATCAATGCTTGTTGAAGAAAGATCAAGAAGCTGTTCCTGTGCATAGTATTCCGGTGCAGCACCTGTTTCTAACTGAATGATGTCAGGAGCGGTACCTGATGCGAATTGTGTCATAAGTTTATCATTGTAGCCATCCTGCGCACCATATTCAGCTTCAATCGTAATCCAAGGATATTCTTTTTCAAAAAGATCGATTACCGCTAAGGTTGCTTCGTGTCTTGCATCTCCACCCCACCAGGAAAAACGAAGCGATACCGGATCATGTGCTTCTTCAGCGTCCGAAGTGTTGGTACCTGCATCCGGTGCCTTTGTAACGGTTGTGTCATTACTTGGAGCCTTTTCCGCGCTGTCCGTACTGTTGCTACATGCTGCTAAAGACATCATCATAGAAGCAGCAAGAATGACAGCCATAATTTTTTTCAGTTTCATAATTTAATACCTCCCATTTTTTTATTGAAGGCTTTCCATTCGTATTGAACAAGGCCTTTCAATGAAATAATCTTATCATCTTTACTATTTTTGAAAAAGGTATCTGCTTTAACATTAGAATGCATATTTTACTGTCTTTTTGTTCCTTGGTATCATTTTTATCACTTTCACTTCTTTAATTCTTATTTACCTGATGCAAAGAGTTTTCTAATAGAACATAGTTCCGCTATTCCGTATAAATGATATTTTCTTTCCCGGTCTCGCGGATTGGTATTCGAAAGCTTACGACGGTTCCCATATCTTTTTTACTCAAGATTTTTAACCGGCTGTCTTCCCCATATTGCAGAATTAAGCGTCGGTTCAGATTGGTCAGACCGATATTTTTGGACTTCGCATCATTTATTTTATTTTTCAGCTCTTTTAGAACTGCTTTTGTCATTCCGCAGCCATTATCGACAATATCAACACAGATATAATTCATTTTCCTGCGTACCTTGATTTTGATACAACACCGTGCATTCGTGGATCGGATCCCATGATTGACACTGTTTTCAATGATTGGCTGAAGCATAAGGCGGAATACGGAATGCTCCAACAGGGAGTCATCCACTTCATAATAGATGACAATATTATTATTAAATCGAACCTCCTGGATTTCGATATATGCTTTCAAATAATTCA
>JAGFXQ010000178.1 GCA_017861355.1 Bacillota bacterium | reverse complement strand
TTTGCGGATAGCAAGTGTCTGTTGCTGTATGTGGTGTCCCGGGAGGAAGCAATCAACCGTTTGTCAGCCAACAAACTATCTTCAAACAGCCTATCACCCAATTGCCTATCATCCAACTGCCAATCTTCAAACAACCTGTCTTCAAACCACCTATCAGACAATCTGTTTGAACACACGACATCGACCAATGCCTCGAAAACGCTTATCAATCAATTACAACAGCTTACCTATAGAAAGCGTACTCTGGCAGGGATGGGCAGTGAGCTGGGAAGCATAGAGGTTCACACCGACGACTGTTGTAAGCCGATGGAAGAGCTGGAGTATTACCGCGGATATGGCTGGTATGAAGGTAAAGCAAAAGGCTGTGAAGAGAGAGGCTATAAAGAAAGAGAATGTAAAGAAAGAGAATGTAAAGAAAGAGAATGTAAAGAAAGAGAATGTAAAGAAAGAGACTGCAAAAAAAGAGGCTGCGAAGAAAGAGACAGTGAAGAAAGAGACTGTATAGAAAGAGACAGTGAAGAAAGAGACTGTATAGAAAGAGACAGTGAAGAAAGAGGCTGCGAAGAAAGAAATATTCTGGGATACTTAGTATACAATGGTATGGACATCATTCATTTATACCGGAATGGAGTATATCTCAGTACCTTACTCGGTGACGGAACGCATCAATTCATTCCGGAGCCAGAAGGCTGTCAGGAGGATGAACTACGACTCGGAGTACGCTGTGAGATCTGGGGACATAGTAATTTCTCTGATTCCAGAATTCCGGCGATGGATATCCGGAGCAAAAAAGGAATCCGTGGGCTGGCAGTAATCCATAAGATAGAAGAAATCTCGGAAAACTGGTGCTATCATAAAGACGATAAGCCTGGTTCTTCCTGTTCGCGGCTGTCCGATCAGGATCAGTATCGTCCTCGAATTACGTTTGGCTCTTATAATAACCCGGAGCAGCCACAGTATGGGGTGTATAAGAAGTTTATTCGTCCGGCGATGGAAGGTAGTGATGCCTTGGTATTGATCTTATCCGGTCTGCAATCGTATGCGAGAGTATATGTGGATGGTGAGCTGATGAAAGAACTACAGCCGATGGATTGTAGTGTCAGCTTGGATGCATCCAGTCAAAACGCTGAATTCGAGCTATCAATTTATTATGAGCAAAAGACAATCCAAGAATCGGGTAAGCTAAGAATATTATTATATGAAGGATACCGTATGAAAGAGATCTCCTGCTGTGGAGCGGATGAGAAGCAGCTGGTATCTTATATAGAGGCTATGCATGCCACATCCTCCGATGAATGTCATCATATACAGCTAAATCATGTAAAACTGATGCCCGGGGAGATGGCTTTATTCTCTACTAACTTCCACCTAAGCGAGCCACTGAGTAAGAGCTTGAGTTTCAAAGTATCCGGAAGAGATATAAAGCTTCTGCTTATACTCAATGGTAAGATGCTGGGCCGACTGTGGCTTCCCTCGGAAGGGGTCAGACCTCTGTTCAAAGGTGGAGATGAGACATTGCTCAATCTTCCGAAGAGTTTTCTTCAGACGGAAAATAAGTTAGAGTTATTGGTAGAGGCTATGCTTGGAGACCCCGAGATTACAGAGGCAATCTTCGAATAAGAATAAATATCATCCTGATGATGCCGGAAGTGTGCACTTATAATCGATAAAGTTCAACTTCCGGCTGACTAAGGTATCACATCTTATAAGCCAGACAGCTTGGAAGAGAGCAGCTTATTATTATGTCGGTGAAAGAATAATTAGGATACTTCGGTGGTAAAATAAATTGAAAAAAGTAAAATTAACAGTTGACTTTTTAATGCTTTTATTAGATAATAACTAATGCGGTGCTTCTGTAAGAGCACTGCAATATAAGAAGATCGAGGCGTGGCTCAGTTTGGTAGAGCGCTGCGTTCGGGACGCAGAGGCCGTGGGTTCGAATCCCGTCGCCTCGACTCAAGAGACTTATCAGTAGATCACTGATAGGTCTTTCTTTATATTATTTGCATGGGAGGATATGAGGATGGATATGATTATTAGAGCGATGTTGCCCAGAGACTGGGATGAGGTTGCAGTCATTTATCAAAAGGGAATTGATACGAAGATCGCGACCTTCCAGAAAGAAATACCAACCTATGAGGCATGGGATAGTTCTCATACCAAGAATTGCCGTCTGGTAGCAGAATATGAGGGAACTGTAATAGGATGGGCTGCGCTCAGTCCAATCAGTAGCCGATGCGTATATGCAGGCGTAGCTGAGGTCAGTATCTATATCAAAGCGGATTTTCGAGGGATGAAGGTAGGTGAGAAGCTCCTACAGGAATTAATCGAGGAATCCGAAGCAGAGGGCTTCTGGACACTGCAATCCGGAATTTTTGAGATCAACAAAGCAAGCCAAGCACTTCATAAAAAGATGGGATTTCGTATGGTGGGATATCGGGAACGAATTGCTCAGGATCATAACGGAGTATGGCAGAACACCGTTCTGATGGAGAGAAGAAGCAGAGTTGTTGGGGTATAGATGGAAACCTATATAACTTGATGGTGATTTACGGGCAACAAAAAAGCTCCCCAAGGGACTCGAACCCTCGACCTACGCATTACGAATGCGTTGCTCTACCAACTGAGCTAGGGAAGCATAGAAATTATATGATTTATCTACCGGTGAAACAGGCTACTCAACTATTCTATTATAAAGCTTATGAAAATTCAAGGATTTTTTTATCTTAATTTATGACATCAGAATGGATGGATCAATTCTTCAGTGAATTTAAAGAAAATGACCTTCGGGTTGTGCGAGACTCGGTACCCTTTCTTATATCAATAGTGAGCAGAGTATTTCACAGTTCGAAGGTCATTGATGTATTTGCTATGTTTTATTATTTAAAGGTGATTAACTAACTTCAGTTCTTATCTTATCTCACCCATGAAACATAACCCGATTGCTCCAGGACCGGAGTGAGATCCAATACTGGGACTTACATAATTTATGATAATCTTGCGATTCGGCAGCTTCTCACGAATTAATTCAGCAAGGAAGTCTGCATCCTCTCTGGCGTCACCGTGGGCAATACAGATTGGATCGTCAGTATGTAGATACTTACCCATGCATTCAATCATATCATTGCAGATGGTGGACAGAGATTTCTTACGGCCTCTGGCGGTGCCTTTTGCTACCAGCTGACCCTCCGGATTGAGATAAAGGATTGGCTTGATGTTGATCATAGAACCAATGATGGCGGTTGTCTTAGAGATTCTGCCACCACGATGCAGATGATTCAGATCATCCACGGTGAAGTAGACGCAGAATTCTTGCTTATGCTCTTCCAGCCAGGCCGCTGCTTCCTCAAGGGTCTTACCTTCCTCGCGTAATTGAACTGCCTTCATGACGAACATTCCCTCACCCATGGAAGCGTTCAGAGTATCTACTACGATAATCTTAGCACCAGGATTCTCCTCGCAGATCTCATTCGCTCCGGTAACCACATTGCTGCAACCACCGCTTAAAGCGGAGGAAAAGCTGATATGTAATACATCAAGACCCTGATCAACATAGTCTTGAAAGGTTTTGCGGATTACTTCAGGATTACTTGCCATCGTTGTCGGCATAAGCCCACCACGCATCTTGTCATAGAATTCTTTTGGTGTAAGGTTCACCTCATCACCATAAGTGATACCTTCCAGATCATAATAATGAGGGATGATACCAATTTGTTTCTCTTTAATATATTCGTCTAATAAATCTGAGTTAGAGTCAGCAGTAATTACAAACTTGTTCATGTCTATGTTCCTCCCAATCATGGTTATAAGTCTATTTTACTCGAGCGCACCCCTTTTCGCAATACCTTTAAAATTATAATTTGTTTATTATTGGTTTATAAAAAATTAATAAATGGAGGCGATTTCTGGAAGATGATAATGTGTGGGCTAATATAGATCATGTATAATAATTCAAGTGCATTCAATTTGTGCTAAATGCTGATAAAAAGTATGATAATTCAACATATTCAGCTATTTTATATATTGACAATTGTTACTGTTATTGGTATAAATATAAGTTATTGGAGCTATAATCCTATATAATAATAATTAAGAAATTTGATGTATTATAATGTTTCACACGCAGGCATTCGGAGGTAAAAAACTATGGATAATGAGGATAACAAATTACCGGAGGAAGTATCAACAGATAAGGAAGCGAAACAGAAAAAGGTTAAGTTAAAAGCTGCCAAAGAGAAGAAAGTAAAAGAACCTAAGCTGAATATTAAGGCGATGTCTATTAAGCTACCTAAGTTCAGTAAAATTATTGAAAAGTATAAGGAATTGAAGAAAGAACCGGAGATGAATAGTACACCTAAGAATGCGTTTCTTAGAAGATTCACCGGCATTCGGACTACACTTCTACTTGGCTTTGCGGTCCCGGTTTTTCTTATGGCTGTATTTGGTATCATTTCTTATAATCAATCTTCGAAAGCAGTTATTAATAACTATGAGGACATCGGATCGAATGCCTTAAATGCAGTACGTGATTACATATTCCTGGGGATTGACGCTATATCCTCTAAGTCCTATGATTTGGCCGATACGAATGCGATCAAAAAATACTATAACAATGCAGATACCATGAGTGAAGAAGAGAAAACTACAGCATTTGAAAAGGTTAAGGTTGATGTTGCAAATGCGAAGGATTCCCATTCTTTCATCTATGCATTGCATATTATAGGACAGCAGGGCAATAGCATCTCTTCCGTAGGTGAACTTCCGGCTGATATATATACCAGCTTTCTGGAATCAGAAGAGGGTAAGACTATCACAGCCGCTACGGATCGTTATGTATGGGTTGGTAAGCATAGCTTCTTAGACGAGAAGCTAGGTAATAAGCAAATCAATTACTCCATTTCCATTATACGTAAGATGTCCGAGAATAACGGATTTATCATTATAGACGTTCCAAAGACTGAATTAGAGCATGCAGTCTCTAATATTAAACTTGGCGAAGGAAGTATCGTTGGTTTCGTAACCTCAGACGGTGTGGAAGCCCTTGCCAATACCAAAGAAACCACAGTATTTAGTGCACTGGATTATTATAAAGAAGCGGCAGCCGGTAATCAGCCTAACGGATCTTCTTATGTGACCTATCAGGGTAAGGATTTTCTGTTCCTCTACAGTAAAGTGGGAAGTACCAAGGCTATGGTTTGCGCCCTTGTTCCAAAGAGTTCAATTCTAGCACAGGCACAGTCCATCAAATTCATGACGGTCTTAGGAGTAATCATAGCATCGCTTCTGGCACTGGTCGTTGGAACGCTGATCGCAGCGAGTATTGGCGCAGAGATTTCCAAGCTCACGAAGTCCATTGCTTTAGCAGCGGAAGGTGACCTTACAACCCTCTTCCACACAAAGCGAAAGGATGAATTCCTACTTCTATCCGATAGTCTGAATGACATGGTGGATAGCATGCGAGGATTAATTGAACAGGTGGCATCCGTAGGTAATAAGGTGAATGAATCAGCGGACAGCTTCTCCCATACTTCAAGCGATATTTTGACCTCTACAAAGGATATCTCCCTGGCAATTGATGAGATAGAAAAGGGTGTTGTTCAACAAGCTTCCGATACAGAGCAGTGCCTGCTTCAAATGTCAAATCTATCCGATAAGATTAATCAGGTATATAATAATACATATGAGATTGAACAGATTGCAAAAGATACCAAGGTGATCGTTGGAGATGGAATTACCACCATCGATGAACTGAATGTTAAGTCCAGCGCAACAACAGACATTACCAAGGTTGTAATTAATGAGATTGAGGAACTGGAACTTCAATCGGCAAGTATTGAGAGCTTTATTGAGGTGATCAACGGAATCGCAGATCAGACGAACCTCTTATCCCTTAATGCCTCAATCGAGGCAGCTAGGGCTGGAGAAGCCGGTCGTGGTTTCGCTGTCGTAGCGACAGAGATACGTAAATTAGCCGATCAGTCACTGAAAGCATCCAACCAGATCACTACGGTAGTTCATAATATTAAAGAGAAGACGATAATCACTGCGAATTCAGCGAAACAGGCAGAGAGTATCGTTGGATCTCAGATGGAGGCTTTAACAAAGACCATCAAGACCTTTGAGAACATCAATGAGCATGTCGGTAGCCTGGTAAATAATCTGAATAATATCGCAGAAGGTGTTCGTGGTATTGAGGATGCAAAAGATGATACCTTAGATGCGGTTCGTAATATCTCCGCAGTATCTCAACAGACCGCCACTTCCTCCGAGGAAGTCAGCGCTACAGCAATTAACCAAATTACTTCCGTAGAATATCTGAGTCAATCCGCAAGCGAGCTTGCCGGAGAGGCTAAGAGGCTGGAAGAGGTTATTCAACTCTTCCGTATTAAGGAGTAAGGCTACACTATTCATACGTTAGCATCACAATTTGATTTGGAGAAGATAGACGAACGGGCTGTTGCAAGGCTTCGTTATGAACCTTATGGTTTATAAACGAATGTTTTGCAGTAGCCCGTCGTCATTTCTTTCATGGTAATAGAAAGTTCACGAAGCGTGCTTTTTATTATTCATGGTAATAGAAAGTTCACGAAGCGTGCTTTTTATTATTCATTATAATAGAAAGTTCATGAAGCGTGTTTTTATTATTCATGATAATAGAAAGTTCACGAAGCTAACTTTCTATTATTCAAGACAATAGAAAGTTAGCGAAGCATACTTTCTATTGTTTGAGTTGTTTTTTGACCTTCTTCTCAAAATAGGTCAACAGTTTATATAATCCTGTGGCGACAATGCATAAAATTACAATCGACATAATCACCCAATCCAGCTTGAACACCTGACTGCCATAGATGATCAGGTAGCCAAGACCTGCTTTGGCTGCAAGGAATTCTCCGATAATGACACCGACCAAAGAGAGGCCGATGTTGACCTTCATCTGGCTGATGATCGAGGGAATATTGCCGGGAAGTACTACT
>JAGFXQ010000177.1 GCA_017861355.1 Bacillota bacterium | reverse complement strand
TTATAATATTCCAATAAATCATTGCTATGGTAATGGATGGTTGTCTTGTCCTTATCATTCTTCTGAACCGATAAAGCATATGTTAATTCCCAATACGAGGTTCCTATCTCAGGAAAATTCGCTTCATCTGCAAAAACATCATCGCAGATACCTTGGATGGTGGAATCTTGTGTAGTATAAATACTGAGACCGCCACTATATAATAGGGTAGAGGCCTGTGTCTGAGTATAACCCAGTTCTGATTGAAGATCCTCCATGACCTTTTCGATTAATTCGTCTACAAAGTAACTATAATAGGAAGAGGAGTCCTTTTCCTCATTCACAGATTGAATTCTGGAATAGATATCATCCGCTTTGGCTGCGTCATATTCCTCCTGAGTACAATAGCCTTGATCTAACATCTCATTCAGAATCTCATCTCGTCGTTCCGCATTATTATCCGGATAATTAATCGGATTACGATAAACGGGTGATTGGGCAATGGCAGCAATTACTGCAGCTTCCGATAAAGTTAAATCCTTTGCATCCTTATTAAAGTAACGTCTGGAAGCAGTTTGGATACCATAGGTGCCGGAGCCAAGGTTAATTGTGTTAAGATAATACTCCAGAATAGTAGCCTTATCTAACCGATCCTCCAACTGAACCGCGAGGAACTGCTCTTGTATCTTACGCTCCACCTTCTCAATAAAGGCAGTCTCGCGACCACCATTAAAAACCTGGTTCTTGAGCAGCTGTTGGGTGATAGTACTAGCGCCTTCGCTGAAATGACCGGATTTTAAACCCATCACTCCGGCGCGGAGGATACCTTTGACATCGATACCATTATGTTCATAAAAACGTTCATCTTCCACACTGATAAAAGCATTGCCTACGTGCTTTGGAAGCTCTGACAGAGATACGTAGACACGATTAGCCTCTGCTCCAATCAGGTTCTCAATCGCATTGCCTTCTCTGTCGTAAACCGTAGTTGTATATCCGGTTGGTACTACATTGATCTGAGATATATCAGGAGCACTGTCAACGACCCCTTTAATAAAGCCGAAGCCTGCAATACAGCCGACAACAGCCAGAAATACAAACAATATGACGCATAAGCGAAATAAAGTAATGCGTGTCTTCGATACAAGTCTTCTGGAAGTTGATTTTATATAATGTTGTTTGTTTTCAATCCCTCTTTTACTATAATCCATATAGAAATCTCCATTCTGCCAAGTTACAAACTACATGAGATGAGCAATGGATAAACATGCTTTGCTCCCGTACATTATAACAAATTTATCAAATGAAATAAAGCTTTAATTTCAATGGCTTCCATATAATGACATATATAGGAAATGATTGAGGGATATAAGGTACTTTTGTACTATTTTCTTCCATAGTTCCCAAATATATACATGAAAACGCAGAGGAATCCATAGGTATTTATATTTGTGTACACAAAACGTGAATATGTGTCGAAATATAAGGAAGATGATAAAATGGTGCGTTAATTGTAGCTTTGAAATTAAAAATTAACTGTGTATAATGAGAATCGTCAGCAATTTTCTAATTTTATGAATGTGGGGGTAATGTTTTTATGAAACAAGTACAGCTAATATGGAGCAACAAAGTTGTGCTAGAAGACACCAGGAGTATGCAGCTGGATTATAACTTACTGGAGAGTTTTTCAGAAGAGGATGATACGGCAGCCCCTTATTTTGGAATCAAAATAACGAAGTATCTTGGGGACTTAGTAGAAACAGATGAAGTAGCAGGGGTGTCTACTTCGAGGGAAAGTGTGTTATCAATACTGGACAAGCTCTATCAATATGAGGTCACACCGATTTCTATGATAGAGATTGTGGATGAGCTTGTAACCCTGGGATTATAGGCGAGAATCGAAGAGGTGTACTTCACCATCGATCGTGGTGAAGTATACCTGACCTAAATCATCCGAAATTGCTGAACCATTCGTGAGTTCAGCAATTTTTTTTGCATAACTTTGATATCTGCTGGGAGGAATCAATAACTTAAGACGTACGACATCCGTATACTCAGAAGCAAGTAAAGTAAATTGTTCCTGGCTTATATAATATTGAAGCTTACCTACCAGATTATAATCTGTAACAAGCTCGGTCTGAATTCCAAGCTCTTTGGTAATGATCCGACATTGATTTAAACCTTCTATTGCCGCGGATTGATAGGCTTTTACCAGTCCCCCTGTTCCAAGGAGAGTTCCTCCGAAATACCTGGTAACAACAATAACAAGATTGGTAAGCTCATGGGCAAGAAGCACATCAAGCATAGGCCTCCCGGCAGTTTTGCTGGGCTCTCCATCATCCGAACAGCGCATCAGGGGTTGATTGGTTCCGACAATATATGCGGAGCAGTTATGAGAGGCATCCCAGTATTTCTTCTTCCTGCTTTCGATAAACTCAAGAGCAGCTTCTTCTGTTTCTACGGGCTGTATGGTCGCTATGAATCTGGATTTCTTCATCACATATTCACCGATTCCGCCTTCATAAATTGTCTTAAAGAATTCCTTCATTATTATTGCTCCTCTTGAATTAGTACCTACCGTAACACAAAGCGATATTGCTATTTTGCTGCTGATTATGGTATTATGTTATCGTTCCTGTAAAGATTATGAATAGTATCAATTATATTAATTAGATGGAGGTCCACAATGAAATTAAAATATATTTCCGGGGTACCGGTAGTTATCATTATGGCTATGATCTTCTTCTTCTCCTCCAAACCGGCTGTGATTTCACAGGAAAGTAGTCTCTCAATAACCCGTGCAGTTGTAAATGTTTATGAGAAGATAACGAATGTTGCAATCGAAACAGCAGATCGAATGCAGCTTCTCTCGAGCCTGGATCATATGGTTCGTAAAACAGCTCATTTTCTAGAATATGCTGCCTTAGCAGCTTCCTTGGTTCTGAACTTTACAATATGGAAGGTTGACCTTAGAAGAAACCTGGGCTTATCCGTTCTAATCACTACCGCCTATGCGATAACGGATGAATTTCATCAAACTTTTATTCCGGGAAGAAGCGGACAGGTGAGTGATGTGCTGTTGGATAGCTGTGGAGGTATTACCGGTGCACTCCTTTTTATACTGTTGATTACAATATTCATGAAGAAAAAGAGAAGTTTATAATAGATTAAAATACTGCAGTAAAACGATTCAATTCCTTAACATAGGTATAATCTATACCGGATAATACGTTTTCCAACTCAACCTGGTCTATGTTCAAGCTCTTGCATAGATCATCCAGACTATGGTATTCGTCTCTGAGTTTTGTATTCGTAAAGCTGAGTAGCATATAGGGGTCCTTCGGTATTCTCATAATATCCTCCATTTTGCATTTACCGGATTGAAAAAATCATGATTTACCAATCTGGTTCCTTATTATTATATAGGAAGTATACATTTTATTTTAATAATAACGTTCTATCTTTTTATTATGCACATTCTTTTGGAATTTTCAAGTCGCAGGATGGAATTTCTATATTGTATCATGTTATAAGGATATTCGTAATAGATTCAGAGAAGGGCTAGGTGAAAGAATGGATTTATTTGATTATATGAGAGATAATACGATGAAGAAGGAGGCTCCGTTGGCCTCTAGACTCCGACCGGTGACGCTGGAGGAGGTCGTAGGGCAAAGCCATATTATCGGAGAGGACAAGCTACTCTATCGCGCGATCAAGGCAGATAAGATCAGTTCCATCATCTTCTATGGTCCTCCCGGAACAGGAAAGACAACACTTGCTAAGGTGATAGCGAATACCACCAGTTCAACCTTTACTCAGATCAATGCAACCTCGGCTGGGAAGAAGGATATGGAAGCGGTGGTTGTGGAAGCGAAGGATACCCTTGGTCGTTATGGCAAAAGAACCATTTTGTTTATCGACGAGATCCATCGCTTTAATAAAGGGCAGCAGGATTATCTGCTTCCTTATGTTGAAGACGGTACCGTAGTACTAATCGGTGCAACCACAGAGAATCCATATTTTGAGGTGAATTCTGCTTTGCTGTCCCGTTCCATAATATTTGAGCTGAAGCCTTTAGATAAAGAGGATATTAAAACTCTGCTTCGAAGAGCAGTGTATGATGTGGAGCGTGGAATGGGTGCATATAAGGCGGAGATTGCGGAGGATGCACTGGATTTTCTTGCAGATATAGCGAATGGCGATGCCAGAGCAGCACTGAATGCGATTGAGATTGGTATTCTGACGACAGAACGTTTGGCAGATGGTCACATTCATATTACCTTACCGGTGGCTTCCGAGTGCATCCAGAAGAGAGTTCTAAAGTATGACAAAGACGGGGATAATCATTATGATACAATATCGGCATTTATCAAGAGTATGAGAGGTTCAGATCCGGATGCAGCGGTGTATTATCTTGCCAGAATGCTGTATGCAGGTGAGGAAGTGGCCTTTATTGCCAGAAGAATTATGATCTGTGCAGCGGAGGATGTGTCGAACGCCGATCCGAATGCACTGGTTGTTGCGACTAGCGCAGCACTTGCTGTGGAACGACTGGGTATGCCGGAAGCAAGAATTGTACTGGCTCAGGCAGCAACCTATGTAGCCTGTGCACCAAAGAGTAATTCGGCGATCTGTGCAATCGATGATGCAATGAGTGTTGTTGAGAATGAAAAGACAGCGACCATACCGGCATATCTGATGGATGCTCACTACAAAGGTGCCGCAAAGTTGGGCCATGGACTCGGTTATCAATATGCGCACAGCTTTGAGAACCATTACGTAGAGCAACAATATCTTCCGGATGAGATAAAGGACAGAAAGTTCTACATCCCTTCCGACAATGGATATGAGGTAAAGATACAGGAATATTTCCGTAAGATCAAGGGAAACGGGAAGAAGTAATCGAAGTAATAGAGTGATAAAAGGACAAGAAAGTATAAAAAGAAGGCTCCGGCGAAGGATCAGTTCAGTACGATCCCTTGAAGGAGCCATTTATGATGCATTATCTAATCCTCTTCTGACTCATCTTTACGATGAACAATCTTATATACTGCGATATATAAATAGATCATCAACGGAATGATAATCGTACAGAAAATACTGGCCATGAATAAACCATGTGAATATTCGGTCGCAAAAATAGCTGACAGGAATGACACCAGGTACATGGAAAGTATGAGGACAATACCTATGATTGCGGCGATGCGCTTTGCTTTTGACATAAGGAATCCTTTCTGATGGTATAAATATCATGAATATAAAAGCATTCATGATCTCTGACTCCGATCGCATATTTTATTCAAGCATACTGTCTGCTCGCTAAGCTCATTATAGCTTGTTCTATTTAAAAAAGCAAGAATTTGACGAACCTTGTTGATGAACCGGAAGAAGTTAAAAGTGTGCTAGAGATCGATCCTCCATTGGCGAATGTCCCAGATGCTTACGATAAGCGCGGTAGAATACAGTATAATCGCGAAAACCGGATTGCAGGGAGGCTTCGGTGGCGGTACTCCCATTCATCAGGAGCTGTTGGGCAAAGATTACCCTTTTATAAATGAGATAATCAAATACAGTCGTCCCGGCAGCCTTCCGGAAGGCGCGGTTCATATAATGCTTACTGATATTAAAGTGCTCCGACAGACCATCCAGAGAAATCGGTTGTGTGAGGTTGTCGTTTAGATAAGCGATAATATCGGTGATGGTATGAGAAGTCCTGGTTTCTACCTGGACAGGGCTATGAGTCTGACAGATCAAGGTAATCTGTGCCAGTACTGCATCGATATAGGTTGGAAGAAGCTGACGCTGAAGCGATTCTGGCTGGGAGGCCAGACTTACGAGTGCTTCGAAGAAGCTGCTCAGCTGCATAGCCTCCAGATTCTCGTAGTAGACCTCTCTTTGGGAGTGCTTCTCGTTACTTGGGAAGGCAGACAAAAACAGAGGCCGAAGATCATTCGGTAATATATCCGGATCAAAATGTATGGTAAAACGCCGGTAGGAAAGATCGGATTTAACCTTCACTCCATGAAAAACATGCGGGGAAAGCAAAAGAAGACTATGCGGAGCAGGACGATATAGCTTACCCTCCACAAGATAATCAACATCACCTTCGATAAAATAATAAATCTCATATACATTATGGCAATGAACCTGGTGGACGGTATTTATGTCATTGCTTATATTATAGCTGAATTGGACCAGCTTAGAATTGATGCTGCTGAGTGAAGCCATAGGGGAACCGCCTTCTTGATTAATTATTAGAGTAATTCCTGTCAGTGAATCCTATTATATAGAATAAGGGCTATATTTGCAATATAGCATGGAACATTTGCAATGGCAGGTTTTGCTCATAGCAATTATAATGAAAGAAACAGAACTTCGGAAGGAGAATAGAGATATGATATTAGGTGCGCAGTTATATACAGTCCGTGCTTATACACAGACGGCGAAGGATTTGGATTATACGCTGGAGCAGATTGCGAAAATAGGTTATACTACTGTCCAGATATCCGGGATCGGTGCTTCCATCCGGCCGGAGACAGTGAAAAGCTTATGTGATAAACATAACCTGAAGATCGTGATAACGCATAGCGATGCAAATCGCATCATAAATGATACGGATCAGTTGATCGAGGATCATAAGATTCTGGGCTGCAGTTATATCGGACTCGGAAGTATGCCGGATAAATATCGTAACCCGGAATGGCTTGGACACTTCAGTGCGGATTATAAAGAAACTGCAAGGAAGATTAAGAATGCAGGAATGCTGTTCATGTACCACAATCATAATTTTGAATTAGAAAAACTGGACGGAAAATACTATTTGGAGTATCTAATGGAGGAATTTGCTCCGGAGGAGCTTGGCTTTACCTTGGACACATACTGGCTGCAAGCAGCAGGAGCAGATGTGTGTCAGTGGATCGAGAGGCTTAAGGACCGTATTCCCTGTGTACATCTGAAGGATATGGCGATGCTGCGCCATGAAGCAGTCATGGCACCGGTA
>JAGFXQ010000176.1 GCA_017861355.1 Bacillota bacterium | reverse complement strand
TTATATGCAATATCTTAATCAGTAAGTTGTATTTGTTAGCACTCAACCGTGTAGAGTGCTAATATCTATAAATAAAATAGCACCATCAATTTCTTTTGTCAAGATTATTTTAGAAATTAATTATTAAAAAACGGTGAGAAAGTCACAATATACCCATGACAGGGAAAGAGCCTTCGTTAAAAAACACGAAGGCTCTTACTATTCTTAGCATATAGAGATACAATCAACTACTTATCTTTCTTTTTAAGAACTACGGAACCGGTACCCATCGCTGCTGCGCCAAGTCCGAATAATAATGCAAAAGAAACAACGCCGGTCTTTGGAGTTGCTGTAGTTTCTGCGGTTGCTGTAGTTTCTGCTGCTGCAACCAACGGAACTGCATTTCCGTCCACGTCTAAGAATTTCACATTATCAACATACATATCGGAACCTGAATTGCCCCAGTTCATGAATAAGTAGATTGCCGGTGTATTATTAACAAAACCAAATCCATCACCAAATGTAGTAGAAATGGTAGTTACATCTGAAGTACCTTTGTTATCATCCTGCAGTGACCACTCAGTTCCCTGATACCAGGTAGCAGCATCTGCGCCCTGATTGGAACCGATTGCACCACCCTGCCACGGAACAGCTGCAGCATCGGGTTGAGTAACAACTAAATCTAATTGGACAGTTCTAATTTTATCAAGATTTTCCGGACCAACCAAAGCAGGAACATCAATCACTACCTTAGGAATTCCCTTTTCCTGAGAATCAATGAATAATGCTTTGGAACCATTGAAGTCAACTATTGATAATAAGGAAGGATCTCCGTCGCCCTCTTTAATATAGAAAGCGGAGAAATTGCCATCTTCAAAATCTACAGCATCTGTTGCAGCACTTGCGATTACAGGAAAAGCCGTTAAAGCAAGAACCAATGTGACTGCTAAAACTTTTTTGATTAATTTCATAGTAAAACTCCTCCTATTTTAATATAAAATTTATACTGCCTACGGTTTGTACCGCATTTTCAATACAGTTTCATTTTAGCAGAAAGTACCAATTCTGTATATCGTCAAAACGCTTAATAATTTTGACGTTTTTTGTGCATTATATTAAGCATATTTTGATTTAGTGCAATTATATTGCATCATAAAATTAGTTTAGTAAGAATACTGATAGTACTGTGTTGCTGATATCAATTCCAAATTCCGTAAGTTTAATCCATTCTTCCTCGATTTCGATGAGTTTTTGCTGCTGTAATTGCTGAAGCACTGCCCCATATACCTCATTAATATCCTTCTCAAAACGTTGAAAAAAGGTACTTTTTCGAATTCCTTCACACCGTCTGAGTCCCAAGAACATAAACTCTTCCATCTGATCTTCTAAGGTTAGCTCTGTCCAATCTCTTCTTATTCGCAGGAGATCATCTTGCAATAAAATGACATTTTGCACACTATTATCCTCTATGTTCGTCATAATTCTTCTATTTTTGTAAGTATTGCAGGCTAAAATATATTGCTTGATATCGTGCATATTGCAAAACCTTGCACCATTTAGCAAGGATGATGCGCCTAAACCCAGTCCAAGATAATCAGTTCCAATCCAATAGGAGTCATTATGTCTACATTCATACCCCGATTTTGCATAGTTTGATATCTCATATCGGTGATATCCATATTCCTCAAGGATTTGTTTTGTTCTCGCATAGATCTCACGATCCAGATCCTCGTTCGGTAATTCCTTCTCCTCCGGCGAACCGGGACGGTATCGATCAAAGAAGGCGGTACCCTCCTCTATGATTAGGCTATATGCCGAGATATGCTCCGGTTTTAAGTCAGCTATCGTCCGAAGCGTCTTCTCCCAGGAGGCTAAGGTCTGTCCCGGTAAAGCCGACATAAGATCAACATTGATATTGTGAAAGCCGAGTGATCTTGCCAGTTCATAATTATTCAGGAATTCTTCATAGCTATGAATTCTACCCAAGCGTACTAGCTCATTATTATCGGTAGACTGTAATCCAAAGCTGATTCTGTTGATACCTGCATTCTGATAGCATAATAACTTTTGTCTGGTTATCGTACCCGGATTGACTTCGATAGTAATCTCCGGATCCTTATTCCTAATTGAAAACACTCTTCGAATCTCCTGCATGATCCTATTGATATCCTCCGGATCAATACAGGACGGCGTTCCTCCGCCAAAGAAGATCGTAGGGACCTGATATGCACCGGTTCTTCCTTCATAGCTCCTAATCTCCGTAAGTAAGGCCTCTACATAATCCTTCTTATTCTGCTCAGTTCCGGGTGCAGACAGAAAGTCGCAATAATCACATTTCTTCACGCAGAACGGAATGTGGATATATAACCCAAGATCCTTCCTTTCACTCCTGTCGCACAAGGTAACATCTTTACTTATTTCCAATATAATCACTACCTCTCTAATGAAAAAGCTGTTCCGATACCTCTTACAGTAACGATGCAAGATGATCAAAACAGCTTGTCCTTCTTCTATTTGTTAGCTCTATTCCATCATTATTCACAATTCTTCATTGATATATTAGATCTAGTCTTCGCTAATACATCCGGTGGTCTTCATTGATTCTGGAATGTAATCTTCATCAGTTCTTAGATCTAGTCATCGTCCAGCTTCAGAACACTCATAAAGGCTTTCTGCGGGATCTCCACATTACCTACCTGACGCATTCTCTTCTTGCCTTCCTTCTGCTTCTCCAAAAGTTTCTTCTTTCTTGTGATATCTCCACCGTAGCACTTGGCAAGGACATCCTTTCGCATCGCCTTCACCGTCTCTCTGGCGATAATCTTGCTGCCGATTGCTGCCTGGATCGGTATCTCGAAGAGCTGACGTGGAATCTCATCCTTCAACTTCTCACACATCTTTCTGCCTCGTTCATAAGCACTCTCTGCATGAACAATGAAGGTTAATGCATCCACTTCTTCTTTATTAATTAAGATATCCAGCTTAACCAGCTCAGATTGAACATAGCCTTTTAATTCATAATCAAAGGAGGCATAGCCTTTGGATCTTGATTTCAAAGCATCAAAGAAGTCATAAATAATTTCATTTAAGGGAAGCTCATATTTTAATAATGCCCTCGTCGTCTCCATGTATTCCATGCCCAGATATACACCGCGTCGTTCCTGGCATAGACTCATAATTGAACCGACAAATTCTGTTGTTACCATAATCTCTGCGGATACCATCGGTTCCTCCAGATAATTAATCTCAGAAGGATCCGGTAGATTCGTCGGATTCGTAATGTCGAATACTTCGCCGTTATGCTTGTGAACCTTATAGATAACACTGGGTGCAGTTGTTACCAGATCCAGGTTGTATTCTCTTTCCAGACGCTCCTGAATAATCTCTAAGTGCAATAATCCAAGAAAACCGCAACGGAAGCCAAAGCCAAGCGCGATTGAGGTCTCGGGTTCAAATTGAAGGGAAGCATCATTAAGCTGAAGCTTTTCCAGCGCATCTCTGAGATCAGGATACTTTGCTCCGTCCGCTGGGTACATACCGCAATAAACCATGGGATTTACCTTCTTATAACCGGGCAGAGGGTGAGCACAGGGTCGTTTATTATCGGTCACCGTGTCACCTACACGGGTATCCTTGACATTCTTCAGACTCGCTGTAATATATCCAACCATTCCGGCACTTAATTCCTCGGTCGGAATGAATTGTCCCGGTCCGAAGATACCCAGCTCTACTACTTCTGCCGTAGCGCCGGTTGCCATCATTTTTAGCTCCGTTCCTCTTCTTACTCGTCCCTCTTTGATTCTGCAGAAGATAATAACTCCTTTGTAAGAATCATATTTCGAGTCAAAGATTAATGCCTGAAGAGGTGCATCTGCATCTCCCTTCGGGGGCGGTAATTTTGTTACGATCTGTTCCAACACTTGCTCAACATTCAATCCGGTCTTAGCCGAAATCAGAGGCGCCTCGTGTGCTTCTAAGCCAATCACATCCTCGATCTCTGCTACAACACGCTCCGGTTCCGCACTTGGAAGATCAATCTTATTAATCACCGGGATGATATCCAGATTATGATCAAGAGCCAGATAAACATTCGCAAGTGTCTGAGCCTCAATTCCCTGCGCCGCATCCACTACGAGAATAGCGCCTTCACAGGCTGCCAGACTTCGGGATACTTCATAATTAAAATCCACATGACCGGGAGTATCAATCAGATTAAAAACATACTCCTCTCCATCCTTTGCTTTATATACAGTACGAACGGTCTGAGCCTTGATCGTAATTCCTCTCTCTCGTTCCAAGTCCATATTATCCAGAACCTGTGCTGACATCTCACGGCTGGTAAGAAGCCCGGTCATCTCTATAATACGGTCAGCTAATGTTGATTTACCGTGATCTATATGAGCAATAATACAAAAATTTCTTATCTTACTTTGATCTACCGACATGTTATCCTCCTGTATAATCGCATTCCGGCTTATATGGTGAGAAACCGGAATACACGACAAATATGCATACTTGTCTTAATTATATCACACAGTTTTTCTTGTAGCAAGAAAATCCAGTGAAACCATGCCGTTGGCCGTAACAAGTTATCATCTTGAGTTTTTACTGGCCTTGCAGTACAGCATTAAGTATCTCTGCAAAAGGTTCCATAGCATTCTTTGCAGACTGTAAACTGTTCTTATAAGTACCAAGCTCCATCAGAAGGCACTTCGAACGAACATGCATATTATATCTCAAACTTTGTAGGTAATTCTTATAGAACAGACCCGGATACATATCTACTGCTTTTAGCTGCAGTTGAAGACTGAAGGCCAGATTATCCCGGAGTTTTGGATTATCCAGATTAGTTAATGGTCCATTCTCATTTCGGCTCAAGCCGTTAAACAGCATAATCTGCGCCGTCTCTTCTCCATCAAGAATAGTAGAACGTTTATCCACACCATCCCGGTGAAGGTCTATAACAACTTCAATCGAAGGATTTTCTTCCAAGATCTTCGTAATACCCACCAATGCTTTGTTATAAGCTTTATTGCGGTCCAACAGCCCGTCAATAATATCATAGGTTGATGTATCATGGATCACATTATAATGATACCGATCCTCCAGAATCTGTGTCAGATAACTTCCCATACCCACAACAGTGTCATCCGGCTCCCCTTGTATGCTGTCTGAATAAGCTTCCTGAGAATGAGTATGGTAGATCAATATCTGAGGAGCGTCATTCTCCTGTTTCATCTTCATATCCATTCCCAGTAATTTTTCTGTATCAAATAAATCATCCGTAACTTTCGTGGAAGGATCTACGATATAAAAATTACGAATCAGGAAGTTAATATCCTTTAATTGTTCCAGGGTATAGTCCACAACATTTCCGGGGTTGGAAGCCTCGACAACTTCATTATCCTCTTGTTCTCTTACCGGAAGATCACCTTCCATGAGTCCTACTTCCAGTTGATGTCCCGAATCATCCGAAGTATTTTCTAAGGATGTGAAATATTGATAAGCCTGATCATCATAGATTGCTCCATTAGTTAAGATATATTCACGGCTTACTACTGCCGTATCTATGGAATACGGCTTAATTCCAGCTAGTTTTACGGATGAAGTATAATCTTTCTGTCCCGTTGACTCTTGATTTATTGCCTCTTGATCCATCTCCATAGCCTCGACTTCTGTGCCTTCTTCCGCTTGTGAATCACTTGTGGCAGTCAGACCCGTCTTCGAATCAATTACAACGTAATCTTCGTTCAAAGAATATTCCTTCGCTCTTGCCATAAGTCGTGACTTATCCTTGACAAAATTCTCAATTGCTAATGGATTCTTAATCACATCAAAGGGAAATGGATCAGTTTTCTCATCGTCTTCTCTCATATAACCAATCAATGCGGATCCGGATTCCATCGCTCTGTCACCAATATAATAGAGCGCTGTTTCCCGATAGTTCAGCTTAGCTTGACCAATTTCTTCCGAAAAGGAGATTGCTGCAAATCGCAGCAAAAGATATACGGAGCCTATAATAATCAGGGTCCACAATACAAAATAAATATTAAATCGATATCTCGGATTTCTTTTCTTACCCGGTATTTGAATATAATTTTTTCCCATGCCTGCCTCCCGCTCATGAAAAGCGGCTTACACCTCAAGCCTGATTCATTATATTCGTAAATACCTTAAATATAACCAGAAGCATATCCACTTTCTTATACCGATTGCGCAAAGCAGGAATTGACTGCCTCCGAGATGGTGTAGCTAATTCGCTTAATAGACTCATCAATATCTTTTGGTGTCACAAACATATTTTCAATTTGCTGTTCTCTGATTTCCGAGATAAACTGATCTATGTCATGCTCATCAAATCCACTTTGCTCCATATATTTGGTTAAGGTATCTGCTACAATCGTTGCTGCATCTACTACGGTTGGTACTCCGATCGCGATTACCTTGGTTCCCAGGCTTTGTTCATTTAATGCTTTGCGGTTATTGCCGATCCCGGACCCAGGGCTGATACCAGTGTCCGTTAATTGAACTGTGGTATTGACGCGGTTCACACTTCGAGAAGCCAGAGCGTCGATCACAATCAAGAGCTTAGGCTTGGTCTCCTCAATAATTCCTTTGATAATCTCCACGGTCTCCATTCCCGTCTGGGCCATTACTCCCGGTGAAATAGCGCTGACACTTCCAAGGTGATTCTTTTCTTTGAATTCTGTACCATATTCCCGTATCAGATGTCTTGTAATAAAGAGGTTGTCCACGACTTGTGGTCCTAAGGCATCCGGAGTAACCTCACGATTGCCTAGCCCTACGACCAGTATCTCTTCCCTCTTCAGATTACCGGCGAGTCTCTTCAGATGTTTGGCAATTTCATCCGAAGCAGGTTTAAAATAATTTTCATTCGATTGATTAATCTTCGGAGCCTCAATGGTGATATAAGTTCCAATCGGCTTCTCCATTGCCTTGGCTCCTTTTTCATCCTTGATCTCGACCACCGACACGCGGAT
>JAGFXQ010000437.1 GCA_017861355.1 Bacillota bacterium | reverse complement strand
AGTCACGATTGCCTTGTTAGTTATTATCTTCTGCGTTGCGGTTGCGATTATTCACTCAGACCGTAGAGTTCTTAAGATAGAGAATAATCTTCTGAAGGAGCAGAATGAAATCCAGTTTGCCAATTACATTGCGATGCAGCAAAAGGATATGGAAATACATAAATTGTACCATGACATAGGCAATCATATCAGTACAATTCAGATCTTGGTTGATCAGGGAGATACACAGGAAGCCAAAGAATACACCAGAAGGTTAAACGAACAGTATAATGGTCTTAAGAAAGGACTATATTGCAATAATAAGATTATCAATGCGGTACTGTTACAGAAGCTGAAAGTCTGCGAGGAAAGCGGCATAAGATATGAGCTTGAACTCAGCATACCTCAGTCGCTTCCCTTTCAGGACATTGATTTGATGTGTATCTACTCTAATCTGTTGGATAATGCAATCGAGGGCTGCCAGAGGAACTCTGTGACGGATAATTACATTAAGATAAAAACCGCACAGATTGGTAACTATCTTGGAATAAAAATTATCAACAGCAAATCCGCCGAGCATTCCATGCCGGATGGTGACAGCGCTTTTGGAACCTCCAAGAAGGACAAAAGTGTACATGGTTATGGATTGCGAATTATCGAAGAAATTGTGAAGCATTATGATGGTTACAAAGAACTGCAGGAGGAGAGAAAAGAATTCTCTGCTATGGTTATGCTAAAGTTGACATCGGCGGTAGAAAACTAGAGAAACTCCCTGGATACATATGAAACATAGGCAGCCTGAAATGCTTTGGAATAAGTCTGACTGATCGGGATGGACACTCCATCCGAAAGAATACAACTGGTCCGATTGATGGAGTGAATGTATTTCATATTGACCAGATAACTGTTATGACATCTGGTGAAAGAATAAGTCAGTTCATTCATGATATTCTTCAAGGATTGAATACATTTGTAGCTTTGCTTAGAATCATGGATATAGAGGTAACGACCCATCGCTTCAATATAGGTAATATCCGATAGATATATTCGATATTCGGTATTCTGAAAATGGATCAGAATACTTTTACTGATACGCTCATTATGTATGGAAAAGGCTTTCTCCAACGCTTTTGGAAGCCTTTCATTTAATTCGGATTTTAAAATGAAATAAACATGTGCCACATCATAGACCTCAGTAGCATAATTCAAATAATTACTGATGAAGATGATGATACAAGAGGGGGCTATCTCGTTGATTTTGCTTGCAAAATCGATTCCGTAATGGTCCCCATATCTATATCGGATAGTAGAATATCATAGGGAATGGAATTCTTATCAATGGAGTTTGCTAAATTCTCCGGAGTCAATGTCTCTATGGATATATTATTGGTTGAGTTAGTTATAAACTGAATGGATTGATTCAAACAATTCAAATATTCTTGGTTATCATCACAAATTCCGATTCTCAAGTGTATCTCATGGCTCCTTTCGTACGAATAGATTTCTTGAACCGAACTGAAACCGTTCATTCGTATGGGACGGTGAGGAATAATCTCAGTTCTTCTGAGTACTTAGTCCTATAGATAGTGTAACATAAGAACCGCAGGAAGTATATTGACTTAGTAACATAAGTTCATAAAAGTTCTTTAAATAAAATGCTACAATTAAATTGAATATTTGTCCGATTTTGTGTTCTTAAGAAATACTGTAAGTCCTTCTGTCCTTTTTTAAGATGGATAGGCACTTTATGTCATTTATCATCATATGATATTAATGAATCATTTGGGCATTGAGGGTGCTTATCTTCGTGAAGTCTTTTCCAAAGCCATTAAGCACGAAGGAAGAAGCGGACTATCTGAAGCGCTGCAAGGAATTGGATTAATTAAGGCTATCGATACCTTTGATGAAGAGAAAGGAATCCGCCTGGCTACTTATGCCTCCCGCTGTATTGATAACGAGCTTTTAATGATGCTCAGAAGCGGAAAACGGTTAGCGAAAGAAGTGTATCTGTATGATCCCATCGGATCAGACCGGGAAGGCAATGAAATAAATCTATTGGATATTATCGAAGAAGCAGAAATTGATATTGTAGAAAATATTGTACTCGAAGACGATATTAAGAAACTGTATCACATAATCGGTAAGGTATTGACTGATAGAGAACGGGAAATTATCTGCTTACGCTACGGTTTAAGTAATCGGAAAGAAGTAACCCAACGAGAGATCGCAGGGAAGCTGGGCATATCCAGAAGTTACGTTAGCCGGATAGAGAAAAAAGCACTGAAGAAGCTGCGAGAGTGTTTTGAGCAGTAGGATCATATATAATCCATTGACATAGTAGGAATTACAATTTATAATTAGGTACAATACGTATAACCCCTGTAAAGCAGGAATTGGGGAGATAGCCGACAGGAGCATCACTACGACGGCTGCTTCCGGAATGCTTTACAGGGGTTCCTTGTGAATGAATTTAGATTGAGGTGTTAAGATGATATATCTGGATTATGCGGCAAATACTCCTGTAGATCCTCAGGTCATGGATTACTATGTGGAACAAAACAATCAATATATTGCGAACCCGAATTCTTCGCATCCCATGGGTAAGCTGGCAAATAAAAGGATGAATGAGATTACGGAGCATATCGCGGAGCTTTTACAGGTGAAGACTTCTGAGATAATCTATACCTCCGGAGCCAGTGAGGCGAATAACCTTGCGATTAAAGGGGTAGTGCAGGCTCACAGACATAACGGCAAACATATCATATCCACCTGTCTGGAGCATTCTTCGGTAAGTGGAGCTTTGACCCATCTACAGACGCTGGGATATGAGATCGACCTTGTGGATATCACGAGGGATGGCTTAGTAGATATGCTGCATCTGAAGGAGCTTCTCCGAAGAGATACGGTGTTAGTATCCATCTGTTATGTCGATAGTGAATTAGGAGTACAACAACCAATTGATGAGATCGGCGAATTGCTTGAGAATTATCCAAATTGTTATTTCCATGTGGATGCGACGCAGGCGATCGGTAAGATACCGGTATCATTGGAGCGAATTGATCTGTGTACCTTGACCTCTCATAAGTTCTTTGGCATGAACGGTTGTGGTATATTGGTACGAAAGGAACCGGTGGTGTTAGAACCACTGATACACGGTGGGACAAGCACTACGATCTACCGAAGCGGAACACCCGCCCTTGCTATGGCAGCTCAGCTGGAGAAGGCACTAGCTCTTGCAATCAGTCAGCAGGAGGAGCAATGCCGGTATGTGTCAGAATTAAACCGTAGATTGAAAGACGAACTAACCAAATATAAAAAGGTGTTCATTAACAGTACCAGGTACTCCGTTCCGCACATATTGAATCTAAGTGTGCAGGGAGTAAAAGCAACTGTATTTCAACAAGCTTTGGCTGAGGAAGGGGTATGTGTATCAATTAAGTCGGCTTGCTCAGTGCTTAGCTCACCCTCACGTCCGGTCTTTGCTGTGACGAAGGATAAGAAGAATGCTTTGTGCTCATGGAGAATTAGCCTGAGTCATAGGACCACCATAGAAGAAATGGAACTATTTCTCATGATATTTGACCGGTGTTATGAGAAGCTGGCAAAGTAGAAAATATAGTCAACTATAAAACAAACGATAGAAAGTAGATGGATTATGGAACATTATCAGCAGATTGAACGAAGTATTATCACTAAATTCCGCAAGCCCCTTTGGAAGAAATTCATTAATGGGGTGAACGACTATAAATTAATCGAAGAGGGAGATAAGATCGCGGTGTGCATCTCCGGAGGCAAGGATTCGATGCTGCTAGCCAAGTTGATGCAGGAGGTTCAAAGACATGGAAAGATGGCCTTTGAATTAGAATTCTTAGTGATGGATCCGGGTTATAATGAGATTAACCGGCAAACCATAGAGAATAACGCTAAGCTTCTGAATATTCCGATCAAGATATTTGAGACTCAGATCTTTGACATCGTAGCGGAGGTTGACCAATCTCCCTGCTATTTATGTGCACGGATGAGAAGAGGATATCTGTATAAAAATGCACAGGCTCTGGGATGTAACAAGATTGCACTGGGGCATCATTTTGATGATGTCATCGAGACGATACTGATGGGTATGTTGTACGCCGGTCAGATTCAGACGATGATGCCAAAGCTGCATAGCTCCGATGTATCTGGTGAAAGAAGCGGATATTCTGGCTTGGAAGCAGTATAACGATTTGCAATTCATTCAATGTGCCTGCCGTTTTACCGAGAATTGCACCTTATGTGATAACGGTGGAGGCGGATCGAAGCGTCAGGAGATGAAGTCACTCGTTAAGAAATTCCGACAGACCAACCCCAGCATCGATATGAATATCTTTCGCAGTATCCATGATGTGAATTTGAATACAATCATTGGATATCATGATAAGGAGCATCAATATAATTTCCTGGATGATTATGATAGTAAGAAAACTTTTCTGGTAGATACACAGGAAGAGGATTAACGCAAGAAAGTAAGACTTTTGAAGCCGAACTGGTAGTCGGACAATCAACAAGACAATTAAAATAACATCAAGCGGACAACGAATATAGTAGGAGTCCGCTTGTTTTAATATGAATTTCGTATTATTTAGAAAAGTTAATAGATTTTTAATTGGAAAATGCGATAAGATATAGTATGATTTGTCTTAATCACTGACAGAATGGAGATTGAATATGAATTGGTTACGTAGGTTTATGTATGGAAGATATGGGTTAGATCAATTTACCAGGGCATTAATCATCTTTTCCCTGATTTTATCGGTTATTACTACCTTCTTTCGGGTACCGGGTCTGATTATCATAGCGTATTTACCGTTCTTGTATGCACTTTTTCGAGCTTTATCGAAGGATTATCAGAGAAGAACCGGAGAGAATAATGCGTATCTAAGACTGGCAGGGAATGTTAAGAATAAGCTGAATCATCTGAAGTTATGGCTGGTTGGAACAAAGTCTCATAAATATTATACCTGCCCGAAGTGTAAGCAGACCGTCCGTGTACCTCGTGGTAAAGGGAAGATTGCCATTACCTGTCCAAAATGTAAGAATGAATTTGTACGAAGAACATAGTTCATGATATAATAAAAGCGTAGTGAGTATGCTGCAAACTTGTTTGCGAGCAAATGATCGGAGCTGATGATCGTGAACGTAGTTCACGATATAATAACTTCATAAGAATACAATTGAATTAATTACCATATTACAAGGGATAACCCTTGCCCACCTT
>JAGFXQ010000175.1 GCA_017861355.1 Bacillota bacterium | reverse complement strand
GCTCCCGTTGCTGCACCGGCTGTTAAGTCTGTAGCTGCTCCTGCTCCCGCAGCAAAAGCTCCTGTTAGTGAAGCTCCCGCTCCTGCAGCTGCTCCCGCCGGAAGTGCTGGAAGTGTTAAAGTAAGTTCACCTATGCCTGGTAAGATTATCGCTGTGAAAGCAGCAGTTGGACAACCGGTAAAGAAGGGTGAGGTAATTCTTATTCTCGAAGCGATGAAGATGGAGAATGAGATTGTATCTCCTCAGGATGGCACTGTAGCTAGCATTAATGTTACTGCAGGTCAAACCGTAGAAGCTGGTAATTTGCTTGCAACTTTAAACTAGTAAGGTTAAAGTGTTAAAAGCACCTCCGGTGATTTCCTGATACAATATATTGATATGAAAGTTCGCTTTCAATAGCAATATATTGTATTAGGAAGAGTGCGAAGCACCTTTTGACACTTTAATCCAAATAAGAATAGCAGTAAATTCACATTAACAGGAGGTAGAGTAATGGCAGAACAAGTGAAACGACCGGTTAAAATAACCGAAACTATATTACGTGATGCTCACCAGTCCCTGATTGCTACAAGAATGTCTACGGAAGAGATGCTTCCTATTCTTGAAACCATGGATAAAGTCGGCTATCACGCTGTGGAATGTTGGGGTGGCGCTACATTTGATGCATCCTTACGTTTCTTAAAGGAAGATCCCTGGGACAGACTCCGTAAAATCAGAGCAGGATTTAAAAACACAAAGCTGCAGATGTTATTCCGTGGCCAGAACATCTTAGGCTATCGTCATTATGCTGATGATGTAGTTGCATATTTTGTTCAGAAATCAATGGCAAATGGTATTGATATCATACGTATCTTCGATGCTCTGAATGATATCCGTAATCTGGAATGTACTGTGAAAGCGACAAACAAGGAAAATGGACATGCTCAAATTGCAATTTCCTATACCTTGGGAGATGCATATACCACAGAATATTATGTATCCATGGCAAAGAGAATTGAAGAGATGGGAGCTTCTTCCATCTGTATCAAGGATATGGCAGGTTTACTCGTTCCTTACGAAGCAACTGTTCTCGTAGGTGCGTTAAAAGAAGCAGTCAGCATTCCGATCGATCTTCATACGCATTATACCAGCGGTGTTGCAGGTATGACTTATCTGAAGGCAGTAGAAGCAGGCTGTGATATCATTGATACTGCAATGTCTCCTTTTGCTATGGGTACCAGCCAGCCGGCAACGGAAGTTATGGTTGAGACCTTTAAGGGAACACCTTATGATACCGGTTATGATCAGTTAATCTTAGCTGAGATTGCAGATTATTTCCGTCCTCTTCGTGATAAAGCGTTGGATACCGGCTTACTTAATCCGAAGGTTATGGGTGTTGATATTAAGACTTTATTATATCAGGTACCCGGTGGTATGCTTTCCAATCTGGTGTCCCAGTTAAAAGAGCAGAACCAGGAAGACAAATATTACGATGTATTACAAGAAGTTCCCCGTGTTCGTAAGGACTTCGGTGAGCCTCCGTTGGTAACTCCTTCCAGCCAGATTGTCGGTACACAAGCTGTACTGAACGTACTTGCAGGAGAGCGTTATAAGATGGTTACCAAGGAGACAAAAGCATTATTATCCGGAGAATATGGACAGACGGTAAAGCCCTTTAATAAAGAGGTTCAGAAAAAGGTTATCGGCGATAAAGAGCCAATCACTTGTCGTCCGGCTGATTTGATCAAGCCCGAACTTCATAAGATTGAAGCAGAGATCGCAGAGTGGAAAGAGCAGGATGAGGATGTATTATCCTATGCTTTATTCCCTCAGGTTGCTTTGGATTTCTTCAAATATCGTCAAGCTCAGAAGACCGGCGTAGATGTTACAACAGCAGATAAGGCAAACAAAGCTTATCCTGTATAATAATACAACCAAACATAAGCACCATACAACATCATGTCACAATGTTGTATGGTGCTTTTTGTTTCCCTTTGTTTGGCTTTTTTCAGACGTTTGATTTAATATAAAACTATATAATTGTATATTTTTCAATGTTAAATATGTGATTTTTATGGTTTCCGTTTATGCTTTTTTGAAGTATATTGACTTTAATGAGACAGTTTGATATATTAGATTCATTATTTAACTAAATTTGATATAATACGACAAACGATAATACTCAAATAATAATAGAAAAGAGATGTGGTTTTGGATTATTTTAATTGCAGCATTAATTATATATCTAACACTAAAATGAACATCACAATTTCTGCTTTATTAGTTTTGATGAGCATTACAACAGTTTTTCTTGTTATATATTTAGAGAAAAAATTCAAAGTAATGCATAATAATTTAAATTACAAAGAGGATTTGATTAATTCTTTATATTCTAATGTAGATGATGTCTTTGTTGTTTATGATAATATTAATCATCTTTTTGAATATATCTCTCCAAATTTTGAGAAGGTAATCGGTATTAGTGATTCCGAGCTTAAAAAAAATATGCTTGTATTGTTTGACTTTGCACTTCCTGAAGTTAAAAATGATTTTATCTCCATGCTTTCGGAGAAACCATCATCCAAATATGTGGAAATGGAGTTCGAATATGATCACCCGGTTTTAAAACAAAAGAAGTGGCTGGTAGTTCGAATCTATCCTGTATACAAAAACAATGTAATCTGCAAATATATTGCTAGTATTCTGGAAATCACCAGAAAATATCAAGCAAATGCCGAGGTCAGAAAAGCATTATCCGAATCACAAAAAGCGAATGAAGCCAAGAAGGAATTTTTATCCCATATGAGTCATGAGCTCAAGACTCCGATTAATGCAATTATAGGTATGACTCAGATCGCGATGAATTCGCCGGAGGACAAAGGGAAGATAGAAGACTGCCTTGAGAAGATCAATTACTCTTCTCGAAACCTACTTTTTTTGATTAATAATATTTTAGATAGCGCTAAAAATGACAATGACACTATTGTATTAATAAAGGAACCTTTTTCTCTCAAAAAAACTATTGCTGAATATTCATCTTTGATGACGTCACAGATGGAGATGAAACATATCAATTATAAATTAATCCTTCAAACGATGGAACAGGATTACCTCATCGGAGACAGTTTAAGAATTACTCAGATTCTGGGTAACTGCCTTTCAAATGCTATAAAATTTACAACCAGCGGAGGTAACATCGTCTTAGAGATTTCTGAATTAGTTCATAATGAAAGTGATGGAGTGTATCAATTTCGTATCTCAGATACTGGCAAGGGGATGTCACAGGAATATCTTCAGCATATCTATGAACCCTTTGTGCAGGAAGATAGCTCAATTAGTTCCCTGTACGGCGGAAGTGGTCTTGGAATGTCCATTGTAAAGCAATTGATTGATCTTATGGGTGGTACTATTCAGGTGGAGAGTAGGCTCGGGGAGGGAACAACTGTGACGATAATTATTCCCCTGGATATTGCTATGGAAGACTCTGAAAAGTCACTCAAGGGGTGTCCGGAGAACCCGGTTGTATCAAAATCCATACCGAATATATCGGCGTATGATTTTAGCTCCTTACGTATTCTGGTTGTAGAAGATAACGAAATCAATCTGGAGATCACAACAGAATACTTAAGAAATATTAAGGTTCAAGTGGAGACCGCAACAAATGGATGCGATGCTATTCAACTCTTTAAGAATTCCTGTCCGGGCTATTATGATGCTATATTAATGGACGTTCGTATGCCCGGTATGAGTGGATATGAAGTCAGTAAGCATATTCGTTCATTAGCACATGCAGATGCAGAACACATTACGATTATTGCAATGTCAGCAGACAATTATGTTAATCAGGAATCCTGTGTTCTGAACTCTATGAATTATCATGTATCAAAACCAATTGAGGTCGCTGATTTCTATTCTATACTTTCTTCCGTTTACTCTAAGAAGTGTATGGAATTATAATTGATCGTATTAACTAATCACTAGTTAATAGATGAAGGGATTCGCATATGGAATTACTAAAGAAGCTAAATAAACATGGTATTGATACGGAGAGCGTCATCACCAGACTTGGTGGTAATGTACCTTTGTATCTTTCTATCTGTAAAAAATTCCTCTTCGATACCAGTTATCCCAAATTAATGGAAGCGCTTTCCTTAGGTAGTATCTCTGATGCTAAAATGCATATTCATACCCTGAAGGGTGTTGCTGCTAATCTGGGCTTTCAATATATGCATGCGCTATGCAAGCACATATTGACTGCCATGGAGCAGTGTGAATTGAAATGCTTTGAACATGATATCAACTGTTTATCTGATGAATATAAAATCATCATTGCAATCTTGTCTGATAACGGACCCGGACAAAAATTAAATTCATCAAATTAATTACTGAAGTGTTAAGAAAAAAGCTTGACAATGCTTCAATAAACATTTATACTACCATCTGTAAAGAAATTTCCTTTACAGGTGGTGATTTTATGAATCAGAATGAAACACAGATAGATAAACTGGATGAAATCGTTACACAGTCTATTCTTTATGATTTTTATGGTGAATTATTAAGTGATCATAAAAAGCAGATTTTTGAGGATTATGTTCTTAATGACTTATCCTTGAGTGAAATTGCCGCAGAACAGGGGATAAGCAGACAAGGTGTATATGATATCGTAAAACGATGTACGCTTGAGCTCAAAGATTATGAAGCAAAGTTATCCCTAGTTAATAAGTTTCAATCCATGAAAGACAAATTAACTTCGATTAAAGATATTGTTCAGGAAATCACCCTGAATCGGGATATAACACAAATCAGCACGATAACAACGTTGGCAGATGATATTTTAAAGGAGCTGTAATTCATATGGCATTTGAAAACCTATCGGATAAATTGCAGAACATTTTTAAAAGCTTAAAAGGGAAAGGTCGCCTTTCTGAGGCAGATGTTAAAAATGCTCTGAAAGAAGTTAAAATGGCATTACTAGAAGCCGATGTTAACTTCAAAGTTGTGAAGAATTTCGTGAATACCGTCCAGGAACGTGCCGTAGGACAGGATGTACTCAATAGTCTTACTCCCGGACAGATGGTAATTAAAATAGTAAATGATGAGATGGTCAGGCTCTTAGGCGAACAAACTGTCGAGATACAGCTTAAGCCTGCTTCTGAGATCACAGTACTTTTGATGTGTGGTTTGCAAGGTGCAGGAAAGACAACCACCGTCGCTAAATTAGCAGGAAAGCTGAAATCCAAAGGACGTAAGCCGTTGTTGGTTGCCTGCGATATCTATCGTCCGGCAGCGATTGAACAGCTACAGATTAATGGTGATAAACAGGGTGTAAGTGTATTCTCCATGGGAGATAAGCACAAGCCTTTGAATATAGCTAAGGCCGCAATGGAGCATGCCGCAAAGAATGGCTATAACGTAGTTATTTTGGATACTGCAGGTCGTCTCCATATTGATGAAGCCATGATGGAAGAGTTACAGGAAATAAAAGCGAATATTACAGTACATCAAACTATATTGGTGGTTGATGCCATGACCGGTCAGGATGCAGTGAATGTATCCGAGATGTTCAATGAGAAATTATCGATCGATGGTGTAATCCTTACTAAGCTGGATGGTGATACCAGAGGTGGTGCTGCACTTTCCATTCGAGCAGTTACCGGCAGACCAATTCTCTATGTAGGCATGGGTGAGAAATTATCTGATCTGGAACAGTTTTATCCGGATCGTATGGCCTCCCGTATTCTTGGTATGGGTGACATTCTTACTTTGATTGATAAAGCACAGGCTGATTTTGATGCAGACAAGGCAAAAGAATTAGAGAAGAAGATCAAGAAAGCTGAACTTGACTTCAATGATTTCCTGGAACAGATGCAGCAAATGAAGAAAATGGGTGGTATGGCAGATTTGCTCGGCATGATCCCAGGCATGGGAAAACAGCTTAAGGGAGTAGAAATTGATGATAATGCTCTTTCTTCTACCGAAGCGATTATCTATTCCATGACAAAAGCAGAACGTTCCAATCCGGATCTACTGAACCCTTCTCGTAAGAAAAGAATTGCTGCCGGAGCAGGCGTCAACATCAGCGAAGTAAATGCACTGGTGAAGCAATTCGAACAGACGAAGAAGATGATGAAACAATTTTCCGGCATGATGGGCGGAAAAGGTAAGAAACACGGAGGCTTCAAGATGCCCTTCGGCTTCTAGAGTTGTATATAGTCCCTGAAGTCATAAGATTTTATGAGGACCTTTACAATAGAGATTTATAATTTTTAAGGAGGTGAAATTAATGGCAGTAAAGATTAGATTAAAGAGAATGGGACAGAAGAAGGCTCCTTTCTATAGAATCGTTGTTTCTGATTCCAGAACACCTAGAGATGGTAGATTCATCGAGGAAATCGGTACCTACGATCCTACACAGAATCCCAGCACTTTCAAGGTTGATGAAGAAGCAGCTAAGAAGTGGATGGCAAATGGTGCTCAGCCTACGGATACTGTAGGTAAAATTTTCAAACTTGCAGGCATCCTGTAATAATGTGAAGTAAAAGCTTCTTCACATATGAAGAATAGCTTCTTCACAAAGCGAATATTCATTCGCTTAGGAAGAACTGCGAAATTTGTTCATGAGAACAAACTCCTTGTTCTTCCTACCTTTCAGCTACCATTAGGTAGCATGGGATGTCAATTTATTCGCGGTTTTCCGCAGAATGGAGTTTTCTATGATGAAGGAATTAGTAGAAGTAATCGCTAAATCACTCGTGGATCATCCCGATGAGGTTGTAGTTACGGAAAAAGAAACCGATAAGGCAATTGTTGTGGAATTAAAAGTCGCTTCTGAAGACATGGGTAAGGTGATCGGCAAACAAGGTCGTATTGCTAAATCCATTCGTACCGTAGTAAAAGCAGCCGCAACAAAGGATGACAAAAAGGTAGTAGTTGAGATTCTGCAATAGCAGTAAATTCAATTGCAGTTTTTCCTGTACTGAATGACGGAAGCTGTCTGTTATGTCATATGAAATATCATTTTCATAAGAGACATAGTAGAACAGCTTCTTTTTAT